>NZ_CP040813.1:2985000-3285000 GCF_009498295.1 Oceanihabitans sp. IOP_32
AATAATAGGAAGTTTATTTTCTATAGCTATTTCTTGTGCGCGTAAATTCTTTTTTGCAGTAATAGGAAACCAGGCTCCAGCTTTTACGGTAGCATCGTTAGCGACAACTATGCATTGCTTACCTTTTACATATCCCATTTTAACCACAACACCTCCAGAGGGACACCCGCCGTATTCTTCGTACATGTTGTCTCCCGCAAAAGCCCCAATTTCAATTGCTTTTGTTTTCTTGTCTAAAAGGTAGTCTATACGCTCTCTAGCGGTCATTTTACCTTTGCTTCGGTGTTTTTCAGTTCGCGATTTCCCGCCGCCTTGTTGAACTTTTATCAGTCTTTTTTTTAATTCAGAAAGCAGTAATTTATTGTGATCTTCGTTTTTATTGAAGTTAATATCCATAGTGTTTTTTTAATGCTCGCTAATTTACAAAAGATATTTTTCAAAATAAAGGCACAATCTTTTTTTGATTGTCCGCTAAATTTCATCAACCTATAAATTAGTAACTTATGATGACAACTGTACACAATCACGAAAACAAATAATTAATTTTATTCTGGGTAAATCTGGGTAATCTGCGGGATAATTCTCCCGTATCTACTATTTGTTTTCTCGCTGATTTCGCAGACGAGCATAGATTTTTTCGTCGTATGACGAAAAACGGATATGCACAATTTTTTTTAATCATTAATGTCCAACAAAAGACATAAGACCGCTTCGCTAATAGACATAAGAACCAAGACTTGATTCTAACTAACTGATAAACAGAGGTACTTTAAATTAACAAAATAGTTCCTTTAAATCTTAATAATTATTTCAAATAAGCAAGGAGACATTTTAAAAAACGTGCAAAGTTCTTAATTTTAAAAGGATGGACAGCATTATAATATTTTTAATCGGACACTAGTGTTTTTTAATAAGAATTAAATACCTACTTAAAATATCAAGAAAATAAATTCACTATTTTTGTAGCTAAACTAAAAATTTACGTGAATGAAACATATAATTACCTTTGCAGGAAGTAATAGTAAAAATTCTATAAATAAAGCGTTGGCGATTTATGCCGCTAGTTTGATTGAAGATGTAAACATTGATGTTTTAGACTTAAATGATTTTGAATTACCACTTTTTGGAATCGATTTAGAAGAGAAAGAAGGGATTCCAGCGCGCGCGCAAGATTTTTTAAAGTTGATAAAAGAATCTGATGGGGTGGTACTATCTTTAGCCGAACATAATGGGGCTTATACCACGGCGTTTAAAAATTTGTTTGACTGGATGTCTAGAATTGATGTGAAGGTATTTAATGGAAAACCAATGTTACTAATGGCGACATCACCGGGTGCAAGAGGTGGTGCATCGGTATTAGCTATGGCGCAAGAACGCTTTCCTTGCCATGACTCTAATATTGTTGAAGTGTTTTCGTTACCTTCTTTTTCAGATAATTTTTCAGAAGGAAAAATCATCAACGATACTTTGAATTCTGATTTAAAAGCGAAAGTAGAAACGTTTACAAAAGCCTTGTAGTTTTATTCTAGTACGTCTCTACATATTAATGCATTTAATTTAAAAGAGAATTTTGTATATTATCAGTTATAAATAGAGGCTATTTTAAAGGTTTATCACAACAAAAACTTCTAATTAAACACAAGCTACCCCGTGGCTTGTTTAAAAAAGCATCCTACAAAAGAAGTTTTTTTTATGTAAAAAAAGCGATATTTGCTTCCAGACTAAACAACACAAAAACAAAACGAAATTATGTCAATGAATAAAAATACGGTTTTAGCTTGGGCTACCACAATAATGATTATAGTAGGATTAGGATTAATTGCTTTAGGAGCATTTAGATATGATGATGTCGCTGGTTGGGGGTTTGCCTCTGTAGGTATTGGCTTTTTTGCTATCGCATGGGTGTTTAATGCTTTAAAGGGTAGAGTGTAATTAAGAGTACGCTAAAGCCAAAAAATAAATAATAAAATAAGATTAGTTTTATGAGTGACGATAAAAAAATTATATTCTCAATGTCTGGGGTTACTAAGACATTCCCGAGTGCAAATACGCCGGTATTAAAAAATATACATTTAAGTTTTTTTTATGGAGCTAAAATAGGAATCCTTGGGTTAAATGGTTCTGGAAAATCTACTTTACTTAAGATTATCGCAGGTGTAGATAAAAATTACCAAGGCGATGTGGTATTCTCCAAAGATTATTCTGTAGGTTTTCTTGAGCAAGAACCGCAGCTTGATGAGACTAAAACTGTTATGGAAGTTGTACGAGAAGGTGCGGCAGAAACCGTTGCCATATTAGATGAGTATAACAAAATAAATGATATGTTTGGTTTAGAAGAGGTGTATTCTGATGCCGATAAGATGGAGAAGCTTATGGGCAGACAGGCCGAACTTCAAGATCAAATAGATGCTTCGAATGCTTGGGAGCTAGACACCAAATTAGAAATTGCTATGGATGCCTTGCGTACTCCAGAGGCCGATAAAAAAATCGGGGTATTATCAGGAGGAGAACGACGCCGTGTGGCATTGTGCCGTTTACTTTTACAGGAGCCCGATGTGTTACTGTTAGATGAGCCTACCAACCATCTTGATGCCGAGTCTGTGCATTGGTTAGAACATCACCTAGCACAATACAAAGGTACTGTAATTGCGGTAACGCACGATAGATATTTTTTAGATAATGTAGCCGGTTGGATTTTAGAATTAGATCGAGGAGAAGGTATCCCTTGGAAAGGAAATTATTCGTCTTGGTTAGATCAAAAATCGAAACGAATGGCACAAGAAGGAAAAACGGCTTCTAAGCGTCAAAAAACCTTAGAACGTGAGTTAGAGTGGGTGCGACAAGGGGCTAAGGGCCGTCAAACCAAACAGAAAGCACGTTTAAAGAATTATGACAAGCTTATGAGTCAAGACCAAAAGCAATTAGACGAAAAGCTTGAAATTTATATTCCAAACGGGCCACGCTTAGGTACAAATGTTATTGAAGCCATCGGTGTGAGTAAGGCTTATGGTGATAAATTATTATACGAGAATTTAAACTTTAATCTTCCTCAAGCTGGAATTGTGGGTGTTATTGGTCCTAATGGCGCTGGTAAAACCACTATTTTCCGAATGATAATGGGGGAAGAAACTCCAGATAAGGGAGAGTTTATTGTGGGTGAAACGGCTAAAATTGCTTATGTAGATCAGAGTCATTCAAATATCGATCCTGAAAAAACGATTTGGCAAAATTTTAGTGATGAGCAAGAATTAATCATGATGGGTAATACCCAAGTAAATTCTAGAGCTTATTTAAGTAGATTTAATTTTTCTGGTAGCGAGCAAAACAAAGCCGTAAAATTACTTTCTGGAGGAGAACGTAACCGATTGCATTTGGCTATGACACTAAAAGAAGAAGGCAACGTTTTACTCTTAGATGAGCCCACCAATGATCTTGATGTTAACACCTTAAGAGCGCTTGAAGAAGGTTTAGAAAACTTTGCTGGATGTGCTGTAGTAATAAGTCACGACCGTTGGTTTTTAGATAGGATATGTACACATATTTTAGCTTTTGAAGGCAATAGCGAAGTGTACTTCTTCGAAGGTAGCTTTAGTGATTATGAAGAAAATAAAAAGAAACGCTTAGGTGGCGATTTAATGCCAAAACGTATAAAGTATAAAAAACTAGTGCGATAATGAAATTAAAAAAACCTGCTCCAGCAGGTTTTTTTATACCTACTTTCTTTAATATGTTGTTAAAATAGAGACATTATAAAGCCGTCTTAACGTTTTGTGAGTCCTTTAAATATACAGCTCAAGCAAAAGATTTTAAAAAATAAGCACAGTAAAAATTGTTTTTATGTTTAGCAAAAGTTTTTAAGACTTAAAAAATATGAGATACTTTTAAGGTTGGTTTTATTCTGGCATAGCTATTGATTTAGGATAGTAAGATTGAAGACTAATTACGGTATATGTAGTTGGTTTACCATAGTTTATAAGTTTAATAAATTACAAAAAATAGAAGCAATTTGTTTTTAATGACAAATTGACTTAAATAATACATATGAAGAAATCTAATTTTATATCACTTGACAGTTTGTCATTGCAGGAATTTGATGAGAATTCAGAATTAATTCCATTAATGACTCCTGAAGATGAAGAGCAAATAAATAATGAAGAGTTGCCAGAAACGCTTCCTATTCTATCTTTACGTAATACCGTGTTATTCCCAGGGGTAGTAATTCCTATTTCAGCTGGTCGTGACACGTCTATAAGGTTAATAAACGACGCAAATAAAGGTAGTAAAGTTATTGGAGTAGTCGCTCAAAAAGACGAAACAGTAGAGAATCCAACAGCAAAAGACATTCATGAAACGGGAACAGTAGCTAGAATACTACGTGTTTTAAAAATGCCTGACGGAAACGTAACGGTTATTATACAAGGAAAAAAGCGCTTTAAAGTAGCTGAGGTTATTACTGAGAAACCTTATATGAATGCTACGATAAGAGCAGTTCCAGAAACCAAACCATTTTTAAAGGATAACGATGAGTTTCTGGCCATTATAGAATCTATTAAAGATTTAGCACTTGCAATTATTAAGGAAAACCCTAATATTCCAAGTGAGGCTTCTTTTGCCATTAAAAATATTGAGAGCAGCTCGTTTTTAGTGAATTTTGTATCCTCCAACATGAATCTTTCGGTTCAAGAAAAGCAATCGCTTTTAGAAATGAACAACTTGAAAGAACGCGCTTTGGCAACGCTTAAATTTATGAGTGTTGAGTTACAAAAACTGGAGTTAAAAAATGATATCCAATCTAAAGTACAGATGGATATGAATCAGCAACAGCGTGAGTACTTTCTAAATCAGCAAATGAAAACCATTCAAGAAGAATTGGGTGGTGTAAATCATGACGAAGAGCTAGAGGAGATGAAGGCGCGAGCCTTAGAGAAAAATTGGGATGACAAGGTCGCAGAGCACTTTGATAGAGAGATTGGTAAGTTGCAGCGCATGAATCCTCAAGTCGCAGAATATTCTATTCAGCGTAATTATTTAGAGTTAATTTTAGATCTGCCCTGGAATGAATTTAGTGAGGACAAGTTCGATCTAAAAACGGCTATGAAAATACTTGACCGAGACCATTTTGGTTTAGAAGATGTAAAACGCAGAATTATAGAGTACTTAGCGGTGTTAAAGCTTCGTAAGGATATGAAATCGCCCATACTTTGTTTATATGGACCTCCTGGAGTTGGTAAAACCTCGTTGGGTAAATCTGTTGCAGAAGCCTTAGGGCGCGAATACGTTCGTATTTCGCTAGGTGGTTTAAGAGACGAGGCAGAAATTCGTGGACACCGTAAAACGTACATCGGTGCCATGCCAGGACGAATTATCCAAAGTTTAAAAAAGGCTGGAACCTCAAACCCAGTTTTTGTATTAGACGAAATAGATAAATTATCAAATTCGCATCAAGGTGATCCCTCATCGGCAATGTTAGAAGTTCTAGATCCTGAACAAAATAGTGAGTTTTACGATAACTTTTTAGAAATGGGCTACGACCTCTCTAAAGTGATGTTTATCGCGACATCTAATAGTTTATCGACCATTCAACCGGCATTGCGCGACCGTATGGAGATTATAAATGTAACCGGCTATACCATCGAGGAAAAGGTAGAAATTGCAAAACGTCATTTATTACCAAAACAAATAAAAGAACACGGTTTAACCGATAAAGATATTAAGATAGGGAAGCCTCAATTGGAAAAAATTGTAGAAGGTTACACCCGAGAATCTGGAGTTCGTGGTTTAGAGAAGCAGTTAGCAAAAATGGTGCGATTTGCTGCAAAAAGCATTGCTATGGAAGAGGAGTATAACGTTAAAATTTCTAACGATGATATTATTGAAATTTTAGGTGGGCCAAAATTGTTACGCGACAAATATGAAAATAACGACATTGCTGGAGTGGTAACGGGCTTAGCGTGGACTAGTGTTGGTGGTGATATTTTATACATTGAATCTATACTTTCTAGAGGAAAAGGAACACTTACCATTACTGGAAACCTTGGTAAAGTTATGAGAGAATCGGCAACTATTGCGATGGAATATATTAAATCTAACGCAGAAGAATTTGGTATCGATCCTACAGTTTTCGAAAAATACAATGTGCACATTCACGTGCCCGAAGGTGCCACACCTAAAGATGGACCAAGTGCTGGTATTACTATGTTTACTTCTTTGGTTTCATTATTTACACAGCGCAAAGTGAAGAAGAATTTAGCTATGACGGGCGAAATTACTTTACGAGGTAAAGTGTTGCCTGTAGGTGGAATTAAAGAAAAAATTCTAGCGGCAAAACGCGCAAGAATAAAAGAAATTTTACTTTGTGAGGACAACCGTAGAGACATTGAAGAGATTAAGCCAGAATACTTAAAAGGCTTAACATTTCACTATGTTACAGATATGAGTGATGTTATTAATTTAGCCATTACAAATCAAAAAGTAAAAAACCCTAAAACATTATAACATTATAAACTAAAAAAGCCTCGACATTGTTCGGGGTTTTTTTAATTTGAATGGGTGTCCCATCCTAAAATGTCTGATTCTTTATGTGTGTTTTGAACATAATAAAGAACTTGGTAATTTGTAGCCGATACCAATTTAATTTTGAAATGAGGCAAGGTTAATTTGGTATTAAACACGTTTGCTTTATCTCAGTTTAGTTATTTTAGCAACTTTTAAATCATGTACAAGTATTTATTCCAAAGTATCAAATGAATAAAATCACGATAGCGATAGATGGTTTTTCCTCAACAGGAAAGAGTACCGTAGCAAAACAAATTGCAAAACATTTGGGGTATGTTTATGTAGACTCTGGCGCCATGTATCGGGCAATTACCTATTTTGCTATGCAAAATGGTATTATTGGCGAAAACTATTTTAAAGTCGAAGATTTAATTGCGCAACTACCAAACGTTAATCTTCACTTTGAGTTTAATAAGCAGCTTGGATTTGCCGAGGTGTATTTAAACGGAATAAATATCGAAAAAGAGATACGCACTTTAGAGGTTTCTCGATTTGTGAGCAAAGTAGCCACGGTATCTCAGGTTCGTGAGCAATTGGTTAAGCAGCAAAAAAAATTAGGTCAAAACAAAGGTGTAGTTATGGATGGTCGGGATATAGGAACTGTTGTTTTCCCAGATGCCGAGCTCAAGATTTTTATGGTCGCTTCCGCGGAAAAAAGAGCAACCAGACGCTACAAAGAACTATTGGCTAGAGGCGATAAAGTAAGTTACGAAGATGTTTTAAAAAATGTTGAAGAAAGAGATTTTACCGACACTAATAGAAAAGATTCTCCTCTAGTGAAAGCACACGATGCTATAGAGATTGATAATTCGGACCTAACTTTAGAAGAACAATTTAATAGAGTTTTAGAATTGGTGAACACCACCTTAGCAGAAAATAAATAGTTTTTAAGCCTGACGTCGTTGCACTCAAGTTTTTCTTCAGCACGACTTAATTTTATATGGTCTTGGCAGAAGAAGGTGCAATTAAGAAGCGCTATAAACCTATTTTTAAAATCACAAGATTTCTCCTGTCGTCGAAAAGACAAAGCACGAATACAACACAAAAAACCGTAAAAACCACATTTTATTCAGTTTATTTAGAGTTCTAAGTCACAGATGGTTAAAATAATCCAATCAAATTAGGCTATTTTATTGAAAATATGTATTTTTGCACTCCTTTTAGCGAATTATTGGAAAGATAAAAGGAACGAAATGATACTAAAAATAACACTTCTGTGTGTTAATTGCTTAAATCTTCCAAGGCATGCAGAATACAAAAACCGTAATGTACTTGTGTTTCCGCGAAAGCGAAAAACAAACATTACTTAATTATCTTAAATGGCTGACAAAGCAAAACAAGTAGAGGTTGAAGCAACAGACGCTCCAACAGTTGAAGCTCCAGTAGTATCTGAAGCGCAAGCAAACCCTGAAAAATTTTTAAAAGAGTTTAACTGGCACAATTACGAAGAAGGAATTGATGAGGTTGACGACAAACAATTAGAGGAGTTTGAAAAATTAGTAGCAGAGAATTTTGTGGACACTTTAGACGACGAAGTTGTAGAAGGTACTGTAGTTCACATTTCTGATCGCGATGCAATTATCGATATTAATGCAAAATCTGAGGGTGTAATTTCTTTAAACGAATTTCGTTACAACCCAAATTTAGCAGTTGGCGATAAAGTAGAAGTATTAATTGATGTGCGTGAAGACGCTACAGGTCAATTAGTGTTATCTCACAGAAAAGCACGCGTTATCAAAGCATGGGATCGTGTAAATAAGGCACACGAAACTGGCGAAATCGTTAATGGTTTTGTGAAGTGTAGAACAAAAGGAGGTATGATTGTAGATGTTTTTGGCATCGAAGCATTCTTACCAGGTTCTCAAATCGATGTGAAACCAATTAGAGATTACGACCAGTACGTTAATAAAACTATGGAGTTTAAAGTGGTTAAAATTAATCACGAATTTAAAAACGTAGTGGTGTCTCATAAAGCTTTAATTGAAGCTGATATTGAAGAACAAAAGAAAGAAATAATTGGTCAATTAGAAAAAGGTCAAGTACTAGAAGGTGTGGTTAAAAACATTACGTCTTACGGTGTATTTATTGATCTTGGTGGCGTTGATGGTTTAGTTCATATCACAGATTTATCTTGGTCTAGAATTAATCATCCAAACGAAATCGTAGAATTAGACCAAAAATTAAATGTGGTAATTCTTGATTTTGACGAGAACAAATCTAGAATCCAATTAGGTTTAAAACAATTAAGCAAACACCCTTGGGAAGCTTTAGCCGATACTGTACAAATTGGTGATAAAGTAAAAGGTAAAGTGGTTGTAATTGCAGATTACGGTGCGTTTATTGAAGTGGCTGATGGTGTTGAAGGTTTAATTCACGTGTCTGAAATGTCTTGGTCTACGCATTTACGTTCTGCTCAAGATTTCGTTTCTGTAGGAGACGAAGTAGAAGCACAAATTCTAACGTTAGATAGAGAAGATCGTAAAATGTCTCTTGGTATTAAGCAATTAACTCCAGATCCATGGACTGATATTACTGCGAAATACCCATTAGGTTCTAAGCATACCGGTGTTGTACGTAACTTTACAAACTTTGGTGTTTTTGTTGAATTAGAAGAAGGAATTGACGGGTTAATTTATATCTCTGATTTATCTTGGACTAAGAAAATCAAGCATCCATCTGAGTTCTGTGCTGTTGGTGATAAGTTAGATGTGGTGGTATTAGAGTTGGATGTTGAAGGCCGTAAACTAAGCTTAGGTCATAAACAAACTACTGAAAATCCTTGGGATAAGTACGAAACAGAATTTGCCGTAAATACAGTTCATAAAGCTGCTATTACAGATATGGTAGATAAAGGTGCTACTATCGAATTTAATGAAGATATTGTGGCGTTTGTACCTTCTCGTCATCTTGAGAAAGAAGATGGTTCTAAACTTAATAAAGGTGAAGAAGCAGAATTTAAAATCATTGAATTTAACAAGGAGTTTAAACGTGTTGTAGCCTCTCATACTGCTATTTTTAGAGAAGAAGAGATTAAAAACGTAAAAGCTGCTGCTAAAAAAGCTGCTAGTGCTGCTGCAGAAGCAAAACCTACTTTAGGTGATGCTAATGATGCTTTACAAGCGCTTAAAGATAAAATGGACGGAAAGAAATAATTAAATTTATGATGTTCCCTTTTCCTTAACAAAGGAAATTCATTTTTAAAATTTGAAGCCGTCTCAAAACCTGAGGCGGCTTTTTTATGTTCAATTTTTTGGAAAAAATCTTGCGGTCGTACTACGGCCGTTGCTAAAGCCCGCGCAAGGGATAGTAGCGGAAAGCCCACAGCGAGGCACGAGCGCGGACTTGCAGTGTATAGCCCGACCCTTGGGTTGCGCCCAAATAAAGATTGATATTTATGGTTTTAACTTATAAATTTTTGCACTACCTTTGCGCTTATAATACCTTTTGGATAGAAATATGAGTCAAAAAGTTTTACTTAACGCAAAAGAGGTAAACATTATTCTGCATCGTTTGGCTTGTCAACTTATTGAAAAACACAACGATTTCACTAATACGGTTTTAATTGGACTGCAGCCTCGTGGTATTTTTTTAGCGGATAGATTGGCTAAAATATTAACAGAGCATTACAATATTAAAAACATAAAATTAGGGTATTTAGATATTACGTTTTTTAGAGATGATTTTCGTAGAAGCGGAAAACCCCTAGAGGCCAATACTACAAAAATTGATTTTTTAGTTGAAGATAAAAATATTGTGTTTATAGACGATGTTTTATATACAGGACGGAGCATAAGAGCGGCTTTAACCGCCATTCAATCTTTTGGAAGACCAAACGAAATAGAATTATTAACTTTAATAGACAGGCGTTTTAGCAGACATTTACCTATTCAACCGGAT
Source organism: Oceanihabitans sp. IOP_32 (assembly GCF_009498295.1). Lineage (NCBI taxonomy): Bacteria > Pseudomonadati > Bacteroidota > Flavobacteriia > Flavobacteriales > Flavobacteriaceae > Oceanihabitans > Oceanihabitans sp. IOP_32. The sequence continues at coordinate 2,995,453 of NZ_CP040813.1, forward strand.
TATAGAGGACGACAAGTGGATGTTATAAATAATGAAAAAGTTGTAGTAAACTGGAAATCAGAAGATAATGAAGACTCGGTTTATTTAATTGATAAATAGAAAAAATAACTAAAGTTTAAGTAAAGTACGACGCTTAACTTTAACTTTTAATCTCTAACTTTTACAATGAGCACACTAAGTGTAAACCACTTATTAGGAATTAAGCAGCTTAACAAGGCAGATATTAATCTTATTTTTGAAACTGCCGATCAATTTAAAGAGGTCATTAATAGGCCTATTAAAAAAGTACCATCGCTTAGAGATATTACGATTGCTAATCTTTTTTTTGAAAATTCTACACGTACCAAACTGTCTTTCGAACTGGCAGAAAAACGTTTATCTGCCGATGTTATTAATTTTTCATCTTCACAGTCTTCGGTTAAAAAAGGCGAAACTTTAATAGATACTGTAAATAACATCTTGTCTATGAAAGTCGATATGGTGGTGATGCGACACCCCAATCCGGGTGCTGGTGTATTTCTGTCAAAACATGTCGATGCCAGTATTATAAACGCCGGCGATGGCGCCCACGAACACCCTACACAAGCTTTACTGGACTCGTATTCTATACGAGAAAAATTGGGAAGTGTTAAAGGAAAAAAAGTAGTTATTGTTGGCGATATTCTGCATAGTAGAGTGGCTTTATCTAATATATTTGCCTTGCAGTTGCAAGGCGCTCAGGTAATGGTTTGTGGGCCAAAAACTCTTATCCCAAAATATATAGATAAACTTGGCGTAAAAGTTGAAACGAATTTACGCAAGGCTTTAAATTGGTGTGATGTTGCCAATATGCTTCGTGTACAGAACGAGCGAATGGACATTAGTTATTTTCCTTCTACTAGAGAATATACTCAACAATTTGGGGTCGACAAACCATTGTTAGATTCCTTAGATAAAGAGATTGTAATTATGCATCCAGGTCCCATAAATCGGGGCGTTGAAATTACCAGTGATGTGGCAGATTCTAAACAAGCCATTATTTTAAATCAGGTTGAAAATGGCGTTGCTATTAGGATGGCAGTTATTTATTTATTAGCTTCGAAAATAAAACAGTAAGTTATGATTATAGATAAAAACGGAAACATTTCTGTAATTACTCAGGAGAAAGCATCGCCAATCGAATTGGTGAAAAAAATTCAGGCCTTGTATCCTAAATTTAAACATGACAATATAATTGTTTCTCTAACGGCTCTAGCCCCCATTAGCACGGAAGAAATTGCCGAGTTTATAGAGATTTCTAACCTACATAAAGCATCTAAACATTCTTTTGTTTTGGTATCGAACAAAGTAGATCTCGATACTTTACCCGATCAATTAGACGTTGTGCCTACCCTTCAAGAGGCTTATGATATTATAGAGATGGAAGATATAGAACGCGATTTAGGATTTTAACCGGGTGTATGCTATAATTAATTTGCCTTAAGTCTCAATTACAACCAATTTAATGACATTCGATAGAAATGAAATTAACCATTTTAGGGTGCTATAGTGCGACACCTCGTGCTTTAAACAATACAACGTCTCAAGTTTTAGAAATAAATAACCATATGTTTTTAATTGATTGTGGCGAAGGAACGCAGGTGCATCTGCGCAGACATAAAATTAAATTCAATCGTATAAAACACATTTTTATCTCGCATTTGCATGGCGATCACTTTTTTGGTTTAGTGGGATTAATTTCAACATTTAGGTTGTTAACTCGCGAGGCAGATTTGCATATTTACGGTCCTAAGGGAATTAAAGAAATTGTTACCCTACAAATGAAATTGGCTGATTCTTGGACTAATTACAAGATTTTCTTCCATGAATTGACTTCAAAATCTTCCAAATTAATCTTTGAAGATGATAAAGTAGAAGTACACACCATACCCTTAAATCATCGTATATATACCAACGGGTATTTGTTTAAAGAAAAGGAGGGAGAACGTAAATTAGATATTGTCGCTGTTGAAGAAGCTAATATAGATATGGCTTATTTTAGAAAGCTAAAACAAGGTTTTGATGTTAAAAATAGAGATGGCGTCTTAATCGACAACAAAAAAGTAACCAAACCAGGTAATAAACCTAAAAGTTATGCCTTTTGTAGCGACACTATGTACAAGGAGGATATCGTACCTATTATTAAAAATGTAGATGTATTGTATCATGAATCTACCTTTTTAGATATGCACCAGAATTTAGCCTTAAAAACCAAGCACTCAACAGCAAAAGAGGCTGCTAAAATTGCTAAATTGGCGAATGTGGGCACTTTAATTTTAGGCCATTACTCTACGCGCTACGACAATCTATTGGCTTTTAAAGAGGAAGCTCAAACAGTATTCGAGAACGTAGAATTGAGTGACGACGGAAAATCTTTTAGTTTTTAATTCGCTTTAAGCTGAAGGTATTATAAGGTTTTATAGAATATCGCGATGAATAGAATTGCTCTAATTACTCAAACCTTACAATTTTGTAAATTGTGGATTAAATTTTAGTAACTGTTTATATAATAAGATTATGCAAAAAGATTTAGGAGATTACAGAAAATCTTACGAAAAGGATAAATTACTATTATCTGATGTTCCCGAGAACCCCATGGAATTGTTTCAAAAATGGTTTTATGAAGTCGATAGGTATTTTGCAGAAGACGAAACCAATGCGATGACTATTGCTACAATAGGGCAGGACGGTTTTCCGAAAAACAGGGTCGTGCTTTTAAAAAAATACACCTATGAAGGTTTTATATTTTTTACAAATTATAACAGTGATAAAGGTAAGGCTATCGCTAAAAATCCAAACGTGAGTCTATCTTTTTTTTGGCAAGGTGCAGAGCGGCAAATAATTATTAAAGGTAAAGCTGAAAAGATTGCCGAAAATTTAAGTGATGGTTATTTCGAGTCTAGACCAAGAGGCAGTCAACTCGGGGCTCTAGTATCTAATCAGAGTACACCTATTAAAAGTCGTGAATACCTTGAGGATAAATTACAAAAACTGGAGCAAGAATATGAAGGTAAAGAGATTTCACGACCTGATTATTGGGGTGGTTATATTGTAAAGCCTATTGAAATAGAATTTTGGCAAGGACGCCCCAATAGGTTGCACGATCGAATTTTATATACACTACAAAAAGATTATAATTGGAAAATCGATCGATTATCTCCTTAATTTATTCGATTAAAATGAGGATATTTTACTACAAAAATTGTAAGATATACCGATTAAATACTTACAAAATCCGATTAAAACCCCATTTTTATCGTTTTTTAACATTTAATTAACACTCGTATATCATTAGCTTGTTAGATTTGCGTTGTTAAATCTTAATTAACCTAATTATGGTGGTACTAAAAAAATTACCAATTGTGGTATTAATTAGTTTTTTGTTGTTTTCTTGTTCAACAGAGAACATCGACAATAATTTTGAGCCCCTTGTGGAAGAAGTGGTTGCTCCAACGACTAAAACCATTGAAAGCGAAATTCTATACCTAATTAACAAGCATAGACAATCTTTGGGTTTAAATACTTTGGGAAATCCCGAAATTATAAAATCTGTAGCCTACAGCCATACTGAATATATGGTAAATAAAAATGAAATTTCTCATGATAATTTTCCAACACGTAGTAGTTATTTAAAGGAAAACGCGGGTGCGAAAAAAGTGGCTGAAAATGTGGCCTACGGACATACTAGTGCAGAGTCTGTGGTTAAGGCATGGATTAAAAGTGAAGGGCATAAACAAAATATTGAAGGCGATTTCTCAGACTTTAATATCGCTGCCGAAAAGGGCGCAAATGGTAAATGGTTCTACACTAATATTTTTATAAAAAAGTAAATTCTTAGTTTATAAAGCTTGAGATAGACCTGAGCTTCAATAGATTCGATGGCAATTAGTACTCGAGGTATAGACGACATGTTTTCTATACCTTTATTTAACCAAACCAAAATATATTTTCATTTCATAACGCGTTTTATCAAATAATAAAAGCACCCCAAAAAGACGTATTTTTTGGGGTGCTTTAGTTTATTGAGTAGAAGTTCGTTTATTGCATTCGAATTACAATAAATTGTGTACGTCTGTTTTGTTGGTGTTCTGTTTCCTTACATGGTGTAGAATCATCACAATTATTAACTAATTGACGCTCTCCAAAACCTTGGTATTCTGTTATTCTAGATGGATTTATGCCTTTTGAAACTAGGTAGTTATATGTAGATTTTGCTCTATTCATGGACAATTTGTCATTATAGGAAAGGGCGCCTCTAGAATCGGTGTGAGATTCTATTCGAATACTCATTTCGGGATATTCGTTTAACATTAAATGCACTATTTTGTCTAATTCTAAAGCAGCATCTTCTCGAATGTTATATTTATCAAAGTCGAAATAAATGGTGTTCAATTTAGCTAAGGTGACAACGTCTTGTATAGGGTCTAGAAGAATATCAACTTCTATCTTTGTGGTGTTAAAAGCTATGTTTTTTGAGCTAAAGGTTTTAAAATTATCGATGTATTTCTCGTGACTACCAACCAGCTTGTAATCTTTGTTTCTATCGATGTTTATTTGATAATATCCGTTTTCATCTGTGATTAAATAGGCGGTTTCGGCTCCCATATCATTAAATAACGTAACTTTCGATTGAGCAATGGGTTTTAAATTAATGGCATCGGATACTGTGCCCTGAACTTTTAAAATTGGTTTTCTATGATAAACATAAATATCGTCGTCACCAACACCACCATCTCTATTTGAAGCAAAATAGCCTGTTATACCGCTTGGATTCATGGTGAATGAAAAGTCGTCTTTATGGGAGTTAACAGGCACACCCATATTTATAACATCTGTAAATTCGTTGTTTTTGTCTCTAACCGTTGCGAATATATCCAACATGCCTAAACCTACATGACCTTCAGAAGCAAAGAATAAAATGTTTTCATTGTTTACAAAAGGAAAACCTTCGGCACTTGGTGTGTTTATAATATTTCCCAAGTTTTGTGGCGTACCTAATGTGCCATCATCGTAAATGTCGACATAATAAATGTCTGATCCTCCAAAACCTCCTGGCCTGTCTGATGTGTAATAGAGTCTAGAGTCGTCGCTATTTAATGCGGGGTGCTGAGTTGAAAAATCATCACTATTTATAGAGAGCTCTTCAATGTTTGTCCATTTGCCGTCTTGCAGTGTAGCTCTATAAATTTTCATGCCTGTTAAGCCGTCACCATCCTTTTTTCTCACTTTATTTAAAAAATTATTTCTTGAGAAATACATAGTGCTTCCATCTTTGGTAATGCTAATGGGACCATCGTGGAATTTTGTATTCACATCGCCCAGAAGCTTTTTAGTTTGGTGTGTAGTGCCATCAGGATCGACCTCGGCGACATAAACATCTAAAAAAGGTTGTTCGTTCCAACCGTACAATCGTTTAATGGCTACGCCTTGATCTCTTGACGATGTAAAGTAAATTTTTTGGCCATGTTCTATAGCACCAAAATCACTATATTTAGAATTAAACGGTACGTCGTCTAAAAAATACTGTTGTTCAGCACTAAAAATATTGCTAACAAAATTAGCGTCTTTACTAAAATTGTTGGTATGCACAATACCGCCAGAATCTATATAGCGTTTAAGCCATAATCTGGATTCGTCATATTGTTTAATACCGCGAAGTGCTTGAGCATATTTGTAATAATACGATATGGGTACGTTGTTTTGTTCCATAGCTTTTTTGTAATGCATGGCAGCCTTTTTCGGATCTCTTAATAAGGCATAACAATCGCCTAATTTTCGTAAAGCGTATTCGGCATTATAATTTTTCTCAATAAGTTTTTCGTACACTTCGGCAGCCTTCACAAATGCGAATTTATTAAATAAGGCATCTGCTCTTTTTTGTTTGCCTTGCTGGGAGAAAGCAACTAAATTTAGAGTTAAAGCTAAACAGATGGATGCGTAAATTTTTATAGTCATAAATAGGCGTTTTTAATATTAAAAATATCTAGGTGATTTTAGTCTAGAGCTTAAAAACTTAAATTCATAAATTAAAAGTATTTCATGTGTTCCGGTCGTGTACCTAGCAATATCAGAGATTGGTTTCTCGTAGGCATAACCCACTCGTAATTGTTTGGTCACTTGAAAATCTGCAAAACCACCTAGGGCTTCTGCTGCTCTGTTGACTCTATAAGAACCTCCCAACCAAAACCTCTCATAAAACAAGAAGCTAGCCGTAAAATCGTATGAAATAGGGGCACCGTTGGTGGCTTTAAAAAGCATTGCGGGTTTAAGTTTTATGTTTTCGTTTAGGTTAAATACAACTCCACCGGTAAAGTAGTAACTAACACGCTCTAAGGCTTCAAATTCATCTAGGTTATTGCTAAAATCGTTTGTAAATATTCTTGGCGCAGATGCTCCCAGGTACCATGTGTTTGAGTGCCAAAAAATGCCTGCACCTAAGTTTGGCGTCCATCTATCTTCTGTACCAAAAATTACAGGATCGTTAATAACACCGGGGTCATTGCGAAAATCTGAATCGAAACTAAATTGTGTAAATCCTGCTTTTAAACCAAAAGCAAGTTTGGAATTTGTTCCCGTAGGGATGGTATATGAAAAGTCGCCGTATAAGTAGGTGAAATTTTGAGGGCCTAAATCGTCTTTAATAAAAGATAAACCCAAGCCTATTCTTTCATTTCTTAGAGGTGTGTGTATTGATAGTGTTTGTGTTACTGGGCCGCCTTTAAAACCAACCCATTGGCTTCTATGAAGCCCTACTACACTTAAAGCTTCCCTACTTCCGGCATAAGCTGGATTAATAGAAATGGTATTGAACATGTATTGTGTAAATTGTGGTAATTGCTGGGCAATACCTACCGAAGCCCATAGTAAGGCAACAACTAGTAAGTTATGTTTAATAATTTTCATAGGCTATAGTTTTATTTGGTACCTAAGTAAACTGGACCAGTGATTGGTTTTAATCCACTATTTTCTAAATTGATGATATAATAATAAGTACCGCTTGGTAATTTTCCAGCACTTCCTATAGACGATTTGGGCGCGCTCCCATCCCAGTCTCCTCTTGAGCCCAAGGTGTAATTGTTCGAACTGAAAACTAAAGCTCCCCAGCGGTTAAATATTTTTACGTTTGCGGTAAAGCCACATAATTCAATGCCTTCGATATTAAATGTTTCATTAAAATTATCTCCATTTGGTGTCACGGCTTTAGATATGACAATATCTCCCGCGCCACAAGGAAGCACAGTGCAATCGGCATTGATATTAAGGATGAGATTATAGGTGTTTATACAACCGTTTTCGGTAACGGTATATCTAAATACATAATCTATTCCGCCACTATTAGGAAAGAAATTTTCATCTAATTCTAAGCCAGAAGGGTCAAAAATGTTAGCGTTAAGGGTAGCTCTTGAATCGCCTTCAATTAAGCTCCAATTGCCGTTTGTATTTGGAGAGTCGATGAGATTATTTAAGTCTATGAGGCCATCATCAAAGCATCGCGGACTTGCAGTAATCTCTGTAATAGTTTCGTCTAGAGATACGTTTAATGTTTGGGTAAAAATTTCTTGATTATCACAAGCATCGGTTACGATCCAGGTTCTAATAATTTGATAATCGCTTGGTGTGTTGTCATTAAAGGAGCTTACTTCTTCAAAAACGACTGTTAAATCGGTGTTATTAGAACAATTGTCTGAAAACTCTAAATTAGGTACATTAGGAATATCAGCACAACTTATATTTAATACATCATCGAATGCGGTTGTTAATATTGGTTTTGTTGTATCGACAACAGTAATTATCTGGGTATGGGTAGTACTTAGATTGCTATTGTCTGTAGCCGTCCAAGTACGGGCAATGGTATAGTTATTTGAGCAGCTGCCATTGGTAATACTCTCGCTAACGCTAACTGTAGCATCACCACAATTGTCGGTTGCTGTTAGGGGTTCTGCATTGGGAATGGCATCACATTCTACAGTAATATCAGTAGGTAAAGCCTCCACAAATGTTGGTTTTTGGGTATCTTTTATGATGACGTTTTGTTTAGCACTAACACTATTTCCGTTGCCATCATCAAAAATCCAGGTAATTATAAATGTTCCTTGTTCATTATAAGTTAAGGGGTCGTTTGTGGTACCGGTTATAATTCCCGAACATAAATCAATTGTTTCGGGTGCCACAGCCGTTACCGAACATTCACCGGTTAAGTCGGCTAAAACCGGTAAAACTGGTGGGAGGGTATCTTTAATCGTGATCTTTTGGGTCACGTATATTATATTTCCACAATCATCGATTACGCTATATGTTCTTGTAATAACCCGAGGAATAGTATCATTGTCAGGAACATCAGAAACCCAGGCTACTGTAGGGGGATTGCCAGAATTATCAGCGGCATCCGTAACCACTAAAATATTAGGCTCTGGTATAGGGTCTCCGCATTCTAATATGATGTCGTCTGGATTACTTGCCGTTGGTGGTTCACTGATGTAGTCTGAAACATTAATGGCAATAATAGGTGCTGGTATAGGGTTGTTTGTACAAGCTCCAGATTGAACAAAACCTTGAATAAAAGGTAAATTGAAAGTGGCGTTAGAGATGGCACCAATACCAACTATCGATCCATTAAGCGTGATATTAGAAACAAAATTTGAATCTTTAAGTATCGAACAATCTGTAATAACTGTGAGTTTAAAATTGATTTTTGCCAGTACCGTGTTTGGATCATCGGGTACAGGAAGTGTTCCTAAATCCCACACAATAAAACCATTTTCTACAACAGGAGCTGGTGTGTTTGGTTGTACAAAGGGAGGGAACGTATTATACGAGGTTATGATATTATTTAGGTTTGGGTTGACACTCTCGGGTAGAGGAATTTGTATTATCGTGTTATTTGTGGCTTCGCTGCCAGCGTTTTTTATTTCTAAACTGTATTCTACATAATCTCCTGGCTCTAAAACATCTGTTGGTGTGGGCGTATTTCCATTAACAGAGGTTATATTAATTAAAGCTTGTGTTTCTGGAGTATAAGCATTTAAAGAAAAGGTTAAATTAAATATGGTATAAGTGTCTCTTGAACTGCCATATCTAAATCTAGTGAATGCTTTGCTGTTGGGAATTAGTCTATTGTCTGTGTTATCTATATTAAACATAGCGATATCTATTCCAGTATTGTTTAATAAACCGGGATTTCGCTCTACGGGAGGCGTTGGAATTGAAGATTTAAAGAAGTTATTAACGTCATTTCCAGAGTGACTTAAACGTTGGTAGCTATTGTTATTTAAAGACGACGTATTATTTATGTCGTCATCTCCATCTGGTATTAGCATTTCAAAATAATCACCCGTAAGTGAACTATCACCTTCACCAGCCATTAAACCGAGTTTTAATTCGACATTACCACTTTGAGAGGCGTTAAAACCTTCAACATCAATGCTGTATTCAGATGGATCTCCAGAGCTTGTTCTGGCCACAAAAGCATGACCATCAAAAACAGTAACATCTCTTCTGTTCATTAGAGAGTTCTCATATACGACAACCATTCCCCATCCGCCGTAAAAACCAGCATCGTCGTTAGATTTTCCTTCATTTAAGGCGATATCGGCAACATAATAATCACCAATACCATGCGTTCTTACATAATTGGTAATCTCGGCGTAGCCCACATACATGTTGCGTTCATCTCCATTTGTGGGGTATGCGATATTAATGGGATCTATTGGATTGCCTGAGTTTGAGGCAAAAATATCTGTATATCCAGAAGCAGCGGGACCTTTAATGCTAACTTTATATTTATTAAAATTTTTTGTTACGCCATTTTTAGTTACAGAAAATGTATTGGGGTTGTTGTCGCCATCCAGATTAGGGTCGGTATCAATTTCAGATCTGCCCGTCCAATATAAGCCAGCATAAATAATATTGGAGCATTCGGGAATCGCTCCATTTTCTGTTGAAAAACTTAATTTGGCCGAGGAGGAGTTAAAAGTACTGGCATTGTCATCAATATCAACATACATCATATCTCTGTTATTACCAGCGGTGTTGCTATAATTAACCAGTGTTAAATTGGTATTACCAATCATGGTAAAGTCGCCATTAATATTGTAAGAGGTTTTTGTAGGCGATTGTTCTGATGCTCTCGGTGCGAAAGGCACTCGCACTTGACTATGGCTGTTTAAACCACATATTAATAGCAAAACGACATGAAAAACTAGGACGTTTAACCGTTTATAAGTAGTATGTGGTTTGGTGTAAAGTTGTTTCATATGAATTCCTTTAAATTAATCGGATACGTTATTACGATGGCGTTTCGATTTTGTGAAAAACTCTTATGTTTGGGATTGGTGTAATAAAATCTGCTATTTGCTCAGCCGAACATTCAAAATAGCAGATAATAAAAACATATTTTAAGCTTTCCAGATTGTTGATTTTATTAAGGTTTAATACAGTTTTCAAGTCACTGGCTTGACTTACATTTATAGTGATTAATTCTACTGTGTTATATTGGTTGGCGCCGAGAAGATTAAAAGATTGAGTATCGTTAAATGTTATTTTTTTAATCTTACCTTCACCATAAACATGATTTACTGCATTATTGCTAATGTAAACCGTTGTATGAAGCTTTTGTGACAACTCGTAGAAGTTGAATCTATCTTGCTGCAGATTTAATTTTGACGAATTACTTTTGACAGCACTATGACTATTACGAAGTTCAAAAATACCCTTTTGTTGGGCTGTAGCTGTTTCTAAAAATAATAATGAGATAAAGCTAAATATTAATATTATTAAAGTAGATTTAGTGCTCATAAGTACATTTTTTAGTTTAGTTTTTTATCATAAAACAATATTTTTACAATATAATTTTGTGAGTTAAGACCTTAGTTTTTAATAGGTTTGATTAACGTCATAGTAAAAAAAGGCTTCAGGCTAAGTATTTCCAAATAAATGTGATGAATTGTTATAAAAAAACGATTAAAAGATGCTTTTGTTTGTTTTTTTTATAAGCAGATGAGATTTTATTAAATCTTAAGAAAACAAGAAGTAGAATCGCCAAATAATTATTTTATTAATGGAGATTCGAGATGAGGCTGTATTTTTTTTATATTATAAATTAGCAGTTTAAAACAAGTTGTTTTCATACCGAAATTTGGTTTAAATCAATAAAAATTTAAAAAAAAAATCATAATGAAAAAAATAATCTTAGTTCGACACGCAAAATCCTCATGGAAACACAATGTGATAGACCACGAAAGACCTTTAAACGAACGTGGTTTAAGGGACGCAAGTATGGTGTCTAATCATCTTAAATCAAAAAATTTAAGTGTCGATAAAGTACTTTCTAGCGATGCCATTCGTGCAAAACATACGGCCGAAATTTTTATTTCTAATCTGGAAATTTCTAATGATTTATTCGAGTTAAACCATAACCTATATGATTTCTCTGGCGAAAACTTAATAGCCAGCATTAAGCATGTCGATTCAGTTATTAATAATTTAATGGTTTTCGGTCATAACCATGCCATTACAGAATTTGTAAATACTTATGGTAATAAGTCCATAGACAATGTGCCAACCTGCGGTGTCACCATTATAAATTTCAATATTGATAATTGGGCAGATTTAAACAAAGGGGAAACCGTTTACACACTGTGGCCTAAAGAGTTAAAATAAGCTTCAATTTATGTCTTCATTTTGACCCACACTATTCGGGTAAAAAGAATATATTTGTTTTTACATCACTTTTAAATAAACGCATGGTTAAAACTGAAAAACATAATAATGATTATATAAATCGAGAAATAAGCTGGTTACAATTTAATGCCAGAGTTTTGCAAGAGGCATCGGATGAAACGGTACCTTTAATTGAGCGTTTACGTTTTTTGGGGATTTTTTCGAATAATTTAGATGAGTTTTTTAAAGTAAGATACGCGACCGTTAAACGTATCGTTCAAGCCGGAAAAGGTGGTAAACATGAACTTGGAGGCATTAAGGCCAAAGCATTGCTAGAGATTATAACCCAAACAGTAATTACTCAACAAAGCGAGAGTTTGGTTGTTTTAGATACCATTAAAGCAAAATTAGAAGACGAAAATATTTATATTATTGATGAAACTCAAATCAATACCTTACAACACGATTTTATAAGAAAATACTTTGTAGAACATGTCAGTCCAGCGCTTGTAACCATTATTTTAAACGATTCCATTCAGCTTCCAAACCTAAAAGATACGGGGGCTTATTTAGCAGTTAGAATGATAATGGCGGATGACAAAAAACAATTCGCCTTAATCGAAATACCCAAAACTATAAATCGCTTTGTCGTGTTGCCAAAGCAAGACGGTAAAAACTATATTATTTTAATAGACGACCTATTACGCTATTGTTTAGGATATATCTTTAATATTTTTGATTTTAAACGTATTTCGGCACATATGATAAAAATATCGCGAGATGCCGAATTGGATTTCGAGAGTGATTTAAGTAAAAGTTTTATAGAGAAAGTAGCCGATAGCGTAAAAGACCGGCAAATAGGAGAACCCATAAGATTTGTGTACGATAAAACGATTGATGTCGATACCTTGGAGTATTTAATGTCTAAAATGGGAATAGACGAAACAGACAGTATTATTCCAGGTGGTAGATATCATAATAGAAGAGATTATATGAACTTCCCGAGCTTAGGAAGAACAGATTTAATGTACTCTAAAATAGAACCATTACCTATTAAGGGCCTAAGTTTTGAATCTAGTATCTTCGAGGCCATTGCCGTTAAAGATTATTTACTTTACGCGCCCTATCATACATTTTCTTATATTGTTAAGTTTTTAAGAGAAGCCGCTCTAGATCCTCAAGTAAAAACCATTAAAATTACAATATACAGATTGGCAGAAATTTCGCACGTAGCAAGTTCGCTTATTAATGCTGCAATTAATGGTAAAACCGTAACGGTTTCTATTGAGTTACAAGCACGTTTTGACGAACAAGCCAATATTAATTACGCCCAACAAATGGAAAATGAAGGTGTTCATTTAATTTTTGGAGTTCAAGGGTTAAAAGTGCACAGTAAGATGTGTGTTATAGAGCGTGAAGAAGATCATAAAATTAAACGTTACGGCTTTATTAGCACTGGTAATTTTAACGAGTCTACCGCTAAGCTTTACACCGATCATACGCTTTTAACTTCAGATCAAAGTATTTTAAAAGATGTAAATAAAATCTTTAGTTTTTTTGAAGCCAATTATAAGATTTTTAAATATAAACATTTAATCACCTCACCTCATAATACTCAAAAAGAAATATTTAAACTGATTAATGCAGAAATTGCAAAGGCAAGAAAAGGAGAGAAGGGAAGAATACGCTTAAAAATGAATAGCCTTTCGAGCTATGTGATGGTTGACAAATTATATGAGGCCAGTAGAGCTGGAGTGAAAATACAGATGATAATTAGAGGGATTTGCTGTTTAATTCCTGGAGTTCAAGGTATGAGTGAAAATATAGAAGTAATTAGTGTGGTAGATAAATTTTTAGAACATTCTAGACTTTATATTTTTGGGGATAAGGACGAGACGAAAGTTTTTATTTCTTCAGCAGATTGGATGACTAGAAATATTTATCACAGAGTTGAGGTGACTTGTCCAATCTACGATCAAGAGTTAAAACAGGAAATTATTGACACCTATGCCATTTGTTGGAGCGATAACGTGAAGGCGAGATTAGTTAACGCTATCAATGAAAATGAATACCGAAAAAATGATAAACCAAAAGTAAGGTCGCAAATTGCTATTTACGATTATTACCTAAAAAAGTTACAGAACTAGTATGCTTTCAATAAAAAAATATGCAGCTATCGATATCGGATCCAATGCTGTAAGATTACTTATATCTAATATTATTGAAGAGAAAGGAAAACCTGTGCGATTTAGAAAAAACGCCTTAGTGCGTGTCCCCATTCGTTTAGGTGCCGATGTTTTCATTAAGGGAAAAATATCTAAAGAAAACACCCAACGTCTTTTAGATACTATGTTGGCTTTTAAGCTTTTAATGAAAACTCATAAAGTAGAGAAATATAAAGCTTGTGCCACTTCGGCGATGCGAGAATCTGATAATGGTAAAAAAGTGGTCGATTTGGTACTTGAGCAAGCTGGTATTAGTATAGATGTTATTGCAGGAGAGGAGGAGGCTGCTATTATTGCCGCAACCGATTTAAATAAATTTATAGATAAAAGTAAAAACTATCTCTATGTAGATGTGGGTGGCGGAAGCTCAGAGTTTAGTTTTATCCACAAAGGCAAGCAAGAAGCTTCAAAATCTTTTAGAATTGGAACCGTAAGGTTGCTTAATGACATTGTTAAAAAGGAGACCTGGGATGAATTAGAGCAGTGGATTAAAACCAATGTTAAAAAATATGAAAAAATTGATGTCTTAGGTTCTGGCGGAAACATAAATAAAATCTTTAAAATATCGGGTAAATCGATGGGTAAACCACTTAATTACTTTTATTTAACCTCCTACTATCGATTACTACAAAGTTACTCTTACGAAGAGCGTATCACAGAGCTTTCCCTTAACCAAGATAGAGCCGATGTTATTATTCCTGCAATGCGTATTTACCTTTCTGCCATGAAATGGAGTGGCTCAAAATACCTCTATGTTCCGAAAATAGGTCTAGCCGATGGTATTATAAAGAGCATATATTATGAAACCGTTTCTAGTAATTCGCAGTAAGAGCCGATAGTAGCATGATGATAAACGACGTTAAACCAGTAAAGGTTGGTTTACCAAAATTTCGCTGCATTTGGTGTACTTGCCATTAGCATTAAAGTATTTCTTCTAATAAGGCGCATTCATAAAACGTTAAAACCTTAGTAAAACCGATATTTTTTTCGTAAATTGAAGTAAATAAAAACCCCGAAAAAGGCCATTAAGAGCCAAAAACGGGGTTTTCTTTTATCTACAATCATGAAAATACAAAGAATTAGTGAATTACAGCACGAATTTTCATTTTTATCTGCTACTGAAAATTTTGATGCGTTTTATACCCGTTTTTTAAAGAGTGACCTAGGGAAGATTTACTTAGCTATTCCCTGGAAATCTTTAGTCGAAGCTTTTCAGATTAAAGAAAAAGCATTTGGTTCAAAAATGATCTTTAGCCCCAAGGGAAGAATCGCACTGATGTTTTTAAAGCATTACACATGCAGTTCTGATAGGAAGCTGATAGAACAGCTCAATAGTAATATTGATTACCAATTTTTTTGTGATATTCATTTAGGGTTTTCTAGGATTACGAATTTTAAAATAGTTAGTCAAATACGCTGTGAACTGGCAGAAAAACTCAAGATTGACGCATTAGAAAAGTCACTTTATAAACATTGGCGACCCCATATAGAAAATAAAAATCAAATCACAGTTGATGCCACCTGCTATGAGAGCGAGCTCCGTTATCCCACGCCTCAAAAGCTCCTATGGGAAGCTGTAGATTGGTTGTATAGGCAGCTAAAAAAAATCTGTAAGGTTTTAGGTTTAAAAATGATGCGCACCAAGTATATAAAATGGAAAAAGCGCTATTTTGGATTTAGTAAAATGCGCAGAAAAACCAACAAGAAAAGAAAGCCACTTACCAGGGCGTTATTACACCTATTAAATAAGCTTATAGGCTTTGAAAAAGAGCTTCGCACTTCTTATAAACTTGAATGTCGTGTAGCTTATTTTAGAAGAGTCGCTACTATCAAAAAAGTATATGCGCAGCAACAGCAATACTTTGAAACAGGCGTATCACCAAAAAACAGAATAGTAAGTATTGCGAAAAGTTACCTTAGACCAATAGTGAGAGGAAAAGAAGTAAAATCTGTTGAGTTCGGAGCCAAAGTAAACAAGCTGCAAATAGACGGTATCAGCTTTATAGAGCATTTAAATTTCAATGCTTTTAATGAAGGTACAAGATTAAAGAAAACCATTTACAAAGCACAATCGCTTACAAAAATAAAAACAAAAATAGTAGGAGCCGATGCTATTTATGCCACCAATATGAACCGCAAATTTGTTACCAAGAACAATATCAAGACGGACTTCAAGCGTAAAGGCAAGCTTCCTAAAAACTATCAGCAAGAAAAAAAACTCAAAGCATTAATTGCTAAAGAGCGAGCTACTAGGCTAGAAGGTAGTTTTGGAAATGAAAAAGAGCACTATCATCTCAAAAAAATAAAAGCCAAGACGAAAGCTACTGAAAAACTATGGATCTTCTTTGGTATACATACCGCCAATGCTCTGGAAATAGGTAGGAGAATACAAAATAATCTAAACCAGATGGCCGCATAAATTTAAGAGTTAAAACATCATGGGATAAGTATGCCTTGTCGGTAATAAAAATATAATTTTTGACCCAAAAACTTAAAAAAGAAAACCCAAGACTTAAAAATGAATTAAATCTTGGATTTTTTTTATCGATAACATTCATCATGGGTTAAATTCTGAATGTGCCTAATAAGTGATTCAAACCGACTTTATTTTTATCAGATTTGGACTTAAGTTGTAATTGTGATTTTAAGGGGCTTTATTTTGAAAAGTAAAAAGACCAAAACCCTTTATATGTCCTGCCAAATTATCCGTGAATGGTTTCGCTTTTTCCTAAATTAGCCATTATTTTACTTTCATAATCAAGCAATTGTTGCCATTTCCGATTTACTTCTTCTTTATTGCCATACTGTCTGGCAAATCCTAAAAACATGGTATAATGGTTGGCTTCACTCACCATTAATTTCCTGTAAAACTCGGCTAATTCTTTATCTTGTAATTCCTCCGAAAGTAATCTAAAACGTTCACAACTCCGAGCTTCAATTAGTGCAGCGTAGAGTAAACGATTTACCAATTGTGTGGTTCGACTCCCGCCTTTAGGGAAAAACTTTAGTAGTTGTACCACATAATCATCACGTCGATCTCTGCCTAAGGTCCAACCGCGTTTAATAATAATGTCATGAACCATTTTAAAATGGCTAATTTCTTCTTTAACTAAGGCGACCATTTCTTGAACTAAATCGGTATACTCTGGGAAACTAACAATCAATGATATGGCAGTGCTCGTCGCCTTTTGTTCGCAAAAAGCGTGGTCTGTAAGAATGTCTTCAATGTTTTTTTCTACGATGTTTACCCATCGTGGATCAGTTGGCAATTTTAATCCGAGCATATTGCATTAGGTTTTAATTAGGCTTAATATATTTTAAGCTCCTTAAATATATTGATAATAATGCGAAAATGGTTTAAAAATGTTGTTTTTATAGATATAGATAAAAAATTGTACACAAAATACAAAAAGCTATAATTTGGTTATTTCATTGGTGGTATTTTTTACCGACAGGAAATACATCTGTTTTTTTATGCTGTGTAAATCTCATGTATAATTCCAAATTAGCAATGCAATGTCGCCTATAATTTGTTCTTTTACGCCCATATTTCGGAATAACATAAAACCATAACTTGGGCTATGCTTTGATTTTAGCTCACGTTCATATTATAGTAAAATAACGAGTTCGTGAATCTGCGATTTCTATTTCAACTGAACAAAAATTAATTCAAATAGAACATACCATATTTCAAAATTAAATAGGTATAACTAGAGTTCTTCTTAAGTATTTTCCAAACAGAATACGCAGGCGAACAACAATTTGTAAAATTTAAACTGTTGAAATTATTTATATTTTTTTTGGGAGTTTCGTTTTGTAAGAGAACACCTGAGTTGTTGTTAAGCTAAAACATACAATCTAAATTTAGACTTTTTAAATATCTAAATTAAATGTTTTCCGCAGTAGATCAATATTAGGGTTTTTAGATTTTAATTTTTCATATTTATCCATATCGGTATAAACATATTGTTTTTCTAAAACTTCGTTTACTGTTATGGATAGGTTAATATTATAATTATTTAATGTTTTTCTAATAAATGCTAATAAATCGTACTGCTGGCGTTCTACTTCCAGCTTATTGGTTGCGTTGGGAAATTCTAAATGAATGGTTGTTTCTTTTAGTTTTGGAGTATCTATAGATAAGACTGAGGCTAAGTTATGCTGTCCTTTGTCGCGTAGGTTTTTAATATACGTATTCCAGGTTTCTATTAATTGTTTTTCTGTAAAGTCTTGCGTAGGTAAATTTTCTTCATCTACCACAACATCTATTTGTCGTAATTGATGTTCTTTTTTAGCTTTTATACTACTTAAAGATAGTCCCGAAGTACGTTTATTACTTAGGTTTAAAGAAATTTTTGGTTGTTCTTTTACTTGTAAATGGGCTCCCTTGCTTGTCAAGTTTTCTTTTTCTGCATGATTATTTGATACTTTAGCTTTTAAAGTATCGTTAGCAGTTTGTTTTGACTGGACATTTACAGGAATAGGCGTGATCCCTTTATCTTTAAAATACGAGGGCGGTATTATATAATGTTTAGTGTTTTTTTTTTCTCCATCGAAAGTGATAGAGGCAAGCTGCATTAAACAAAGTTCAACGAGTAAGCGTTGGTTTTTGCTGGTCTTGTACTTTAAGTCGCAGTCGTTGGCGAGATTTATGCCATGCATTAAGAATTCTGGAGTGGCCTTTTGAGCTTGCTCTAAATATTTCTTCTTGGTCCGTTCGCCAACCTCAAGAAGGTTGATAGTTTCAGGAGTTTTACTAACCAATAAATCTCTAAAATGCGAAGCTAATCCAGCAATGTAATGCTGACCATCAAATCCTTTTGATAGCGTATTGTTAAATTGAAGTAACAAATCAGGTATTTTGTTTTCTAAAATAAGATCTGTACTTGTAAAATAGGTCTCGTAATCTAATACGTTTAAATTCTCGGTTACAGCTTGCCTGGTAAGGTTTTTACCAGAAAAACTAACAACACGATCGAAAATAGATAAAGCGTCACGCATAGCGCCATCAGCTTTCTGAGCTATTATGTGTAGCGCATCATCATCGGCAGTTATATCTTGCTCTTCAGCAATATATTTTAGGTAAGCTTTGGCATCTTTAACCGTAATGCGTTTAAAATCGAAAATTTGGCAACGCGATAAAATGGTTGGAATAATTTTATGCTTTTCGGTAGTTGCTAAAATAAAAATACAATGTTTAGGAGGTTCTTCTAAAGTCTTTAAAAAAGCATTAAAAGCGGCTTGAGAGAGCATATGTACCTCGTCGATAATATACACTTTATATTTACCAACTTGTGGTGGGATACGCACTTGATCGGTTAAACTTCTAATATCATCTACCGAATTGTTTGAAGCCGCATCTAATTCAAAAATATTAAAAGCAAAATCTTCATCGCCAGTTTCACCGCCATCACTGTTAATCATTTTGGCTAAAATACGAGCACAAGTTGTTTTGCCAACGCCACGAGGACCAGTAAATAAAAGGGCCTGCGCTAAATGATTGTTTTCTATAGCATTTTGTAAGGTGTTTGTAATAGCCTGTTGCCCAACCACGTCTTTAAACGTTTGGGGTCTGTACTTACGGGCCGATACTACAAAGTGTTCCATTGAAATTATCTATGTAACAAAGTTAGAAATTCAATTTGGATTATTCAATTTTAGCGTTAGAATTTAAGGTGAGTTATTAACAAAATTCAATAATTGAATTTGTAAATTTTTTATTTGATTGTTTTTATTTATCAAAAAAATAAAAAGTATTTGAGTATTGAAAATGGTATGATAAAAATAAACAGTCCTTTTGGAAAAAAAACTAGAGATTGAAGAAATAAAACAGATTAACAAATTCGCGGGCGACTATATTTTAAAATCAGATAGCAAGGAACTTGTAATTAATACGCTCATAATCGATTCAAATTCTCTTAGTTTATTGGATGCGGAATTGGAAAAACTTAACATAGAATGGCGTTAAAGTTTGAAGAAAAACAGTTTATATATTTAAACGAGACTATTATTTCCCAAAAAAAAAAAAAACATATATTCTTAGATTTTAGCATTAGTTTATTGTAATTTTGTATTGAAGTAAATCGCCTTATCGCTGTCTCGATTTTTCGAGGTGGAGGAAAGTCCGAACACCAAAGTGCAACATAGTGGTTAACAGCCACCAGTCGAGAGGCTAGGAAAAGTGCAACAGAAAGAATGTACAGGTTATGCTGTAGTGAAATCAGGTAAACTCTATGTGGTGCAATGCCATGTAAACCAGTGCTTGAGAGTGGCACGTTCGATGCTGGAGGGTAGGCAGCTAAAGTGTTTTGGTAACAAAACACGCAGATAAATGATAAGGAGGTCTTGTTTTTTTTTAAACTTTAGACTTACAGAATTCGGCTTATAGATTTGCTTAATTATAAATAACCCTTCTTAATCAGTTAAGAAGGGTTTTTTAATAAGCGTTTTATTCTACGGCTAAAGAGGTGTTTTGTTCGAGTTGTTCGGCCTCTAATTCGATAAATGCAGCCGTTAGTTTTGCAGTGTCGTAATAACCGTATTCTTTTAATATTTTTCCATCTAAAAACTGGGTGGTTAAATGCACCGGAAAAGTTATTTCTTTACCATTAGCTTTTAGTTTACCACTCCAAACCGACCAGTAGTTTACCCATTTATTATTGTCCTTATCGATAACCATTTCTAAAATGGTCTTGTCTTCAACAAAACCATAAGAAGCGAAGTTAGCGATAATATCTTGTTGGCGTTTTAAGCTTTCTAAATAAGGAATTCCTGTATTTTGGTTGTGAAATACTTGTGCGCTGTCTAAAAATTGCGATTTATAGGTGGTCCAATCTTGATTTTCGTATGCCTTTATACGCGTTTTTATGGCTTCAATTTCTTGAGATTCAGAAAAATACTGCTGTGGTTTGTTATCACAAGATAAAATAAGACTAAAAATGAGACCTAAGAGGAAGAGCTTTTTCATTATGTTTAAGGTATTGGTTCATATTAATTTCCCGCAAATAACCCTAAACAAACGTCATGGTGTATAAGACTTCGATGTGCTGTTAAGTATAGTAATAGAGTTTAGTAGTTTTTGCTGAATACTAATATATTAAAAAAATGGCAGTTATTAGCTTAAAAATCAAAAAACTAGTCAGCTTTGAAAAAACTAAATATATTTCCGCCATAACTTTTGGAGTCGCTAAAATTGTCGAGATGTGATAAATCGGTATGTTTGGAATGCTCAATAATAAGCCAACCGTCTTCTAACAAGAGCTCATTCTTAAAAACTAATACCACTATGTTTGCAAACTGATCTACAGTGAAGTCGTAAGGCGGATCTGCAAAAATAATATGGGCTTGTTGCGTAGCTTTTTCTAGATATGTAAACACATTGCTTTTAACAGTATGTATGGGCATACTAAAGGCTTGGGCCGTTTTATTAATGAATTTAATACACCCAAAATTTTGATCTACACTAGTGATGTGCTCGGTGCCACGTGAGGCGAATTCGTAACTTATATTACCTGTTCCAGCAAATAAATCGACCACGGTAATGGCTCCAAAGTCAAAGTTATTGTTAATAATATTAAATAACGATTCCTTAGCCATATCTGTTGTAGGACGCACAGGTAAGTTTTTTGGGGCAATAATTTTTCTACTTTTATGTGTTCCTGATATAATACGCATTAAAAACTATGTATTAAAGTGAAATTACTATGATTGTATTGTGGCTGAGCATTTATACTATATTTGTAGTTGTCTTCTCGGTCTCCAAGAAAAACAAATCCAATATATTTATAAGCGATGATGTATAAATCATCCTTATTATCTATTTCCCCAATAAAAACTAAAGTTAGCGTCTCTGGGTTTATCTGCAGTTGTTCTGCTGTAAAAAGTACATAATAAATAAAATCTTCTTTGGTACTGTAATGGAATGTATTATACAATAGTAATTTCCCACTTTTTACTACAATAATTTCAAAGCGATCGTTATCAATATTTACAAAAAACTTAGTGTTTGTACTTTGCTTCTCCGATGTTAAAATACGTTCTATTAAAATAGTCGAAAAGTGTTTATAGGTAAAGCTTCCAAACCTATCGTATATAAAATTATTAATATTTATGTACGGCACATATACATTTACGCTATGGTTTGTTGGTATGTCATCGTAAGCGATAAAATCTGATTTAAGAATTTTAGAGTTAAACTTTAAATAATCGGCTAAGCAATCTTCTCTAAAAAATTTCTTAGGAACTAGGGTAGAGAGTTCGTTATCGTGAATTACATTTACCTTATTAAAGGTAGTTTGCAGTACAGCTTCTTCACTAAACTGGTATTCTAGTTTGTGTAAGACTTCAAACGGATTTAATTTTTTTTCGAAATCAAGCTGTTTTAGCGCCGTTATTGTATTGGTACTGTGATTTAGGATACAAAAAGAAAGTCCACTCAAGCTTATTTGAATGGACAATTCTAGATGATTATCTTTATGGTATGTTTTAGTTGCTGCCAACACCAAATGTTTGTGGCCAGTTACCAGACGTATTAATTTGATCCATAGAACCTACTCTTAAGGCGTCACCATTAACACCGTCTACAGATATTACTTGGTTTTCTTGAACGAGCAAATCTTTGTCTTGATCAAACAAAATAACATCTTTTTTAACAAAAACTTCAAATACTGGAATTTTAGTATCGTTTTGTTCCAAATACCCCGCTTTAAGCTGAAATTTAGCACCTTCTTGTCCCACAGGAACATTCATCATGGTTTTATAACGATCTGAGTTCTTAAATAAAGAATCTTTAACAGAAACAAAAGCTAAGGTGTCAATAATAACCTTATCTTCATACATATCTACGCCAAATTGTTTGGTTAGTATCGGGTCGATAACACTGGTGTCTCTACGCTGTGTAATGGTAAATTTAGCCGTGTCAATAAATTTCACCAAATTATCGAAGTTGTCGGAGAAATTACCAGATACTTTACGGTGTGCTAATTGCGCATCTCTAATATCGTTTAAACTTTTAATAACTTCTTGGTAACGCTCATTCTTCACTTTATTAAATTCGATAGGTGCATAAATAGATTGGAATGTATTATAACCCAAATAAGCAATAAGTATCCACAGTACAATTTGTAACAAAGGTTTAAGTTTAGATGGGATAAATTTGTCAACTAACTTAACCAAGCCAATTGTAACAAGAATTACAGCAATTAGAATTAGAATTAATTTCATGATACGTTATTTAATTAGTAAAATTATTAAAAGGTCAATCGCAAATCTACAATTTTTTTTTAATCGTAAAAACCAAAGTTCGTAAAAATCATTTCTATATTTGAATAATTTCTTAAATATTATTCATTTACATGACAGCAGCACAATTTTATAATGAAATTAAAAATGATTTTCCTTTTCAACCGACATCAAAGCAAAACCTTGTTTTGCAGCAACTTAGCGCGTTTGTATTTAGTAAAAAAGCTAACGCGTTGTATTTGTTAAAAGGTTATGCAGGTACAGGTAAAACAACCATTATAGGCTGTATGGTAAATAATTTATGGAAAGCCAAAAAAAGTGCGGTTTTAATGGCTCCAACGGGTAGGGCAGCCAAGGTGATTTCAAATTATTCAAAAAAAGAAGCTTTTACGATACACAAAAAAATATATTTTCCGAAAAAAGATAAAGGAGGAGGCGTAAAATTTGTTTTGCAACCCAATAAACATAAAAACACGATATTTATTGTAGACGAGGCTTCTATGATTCCAGATACACCTGAAGCCTCCAAATTATTTGAAAATGGTTCTTTATTAGACGATTTAATGCAATACGTATACTCTGGATACCAATGTAAATTATTACTAATTGGCGATACAGCACAGTTGCCCCCAGTTAAACTCGATTTAAGTCCAGCCTTAGACGCCGATAAATTAGCTTTAAATTACAATAAAGAGGTTACTAAAATGGAACTCGATGAAGTGATGCGCCAAGATAGCGATTCGGGTATTTTAGTAAATGCCACCTTGCTTCGAGAAACCTTAGCCAACCAGTGTTTTGATCATTTTAAATTCGATTTAAATGGCTTTAAAGACATTGTACGACTTGTAGACGGTTACGAGATCATGGATGCCATAAATGACGCCTACAGCAGTTTAGGAAACGAAGAAACTGCCATTATTGTTCGCAGTAACAAACGGGCTAACCTATATAACCAACAGATAAGAAGTCGTATTTTGTTTAACGAGCATGAGTTATCGGCTGGGGATTATTTAATGGTGGTGAAAAACAATTATTTTTGGATTAAACCCACAACCGAAGCCGGATTTATTGCCAATGGTGATATTATAGAAGTTTTAGAGATTTTTTCGATTAAAGAATTATATGGTTTTCGCTTCGCGGAAGTGAAAGTGCGTATGGTCGATTATCCTAAAATGCCCCCCTTCGAAACGGTTTTATTGCTCGATACCATTGAAGCAGAAACCCCTTCATTACCTTACGAAGATTCTAACAGATTGTACCAAGAAGTTCAAAAAGATTACCTTAATGAATCCAGCAAATACAAGCAGTTTTTAAAAATAAAGAGCAATAAATACTTTAATGCTCTGCAGGTTAAGTTTTCTTACGCCATAACTTGTCATAAATCACAAGGCGGTCAATGGCATACTGTTTTTATAGAGCAACCCTATTTACCAAATGGCATAGATAAAGATTATCTGCGTTGGTTATATACTGCGGTGACTCGGGCGCAAAAAAAACTTTATCTCATAGGCTTTAAAGAGGATTTTTTTGAGGAATAAAAGTGGTTTAGCACTGCTTTTTGTCTGAAAACAAATATTAAACACGCTAAATTTTATAAGCTATAATATTTAGCCTATTTTTGAAGCTGTAATTTTTTGATATTAAAATGAAAATAATTTCGATGATTCCTGCCCGTTATGGTGCTTCTAGATTTCCTGCAAAATTAATGCAAGATTTAGGTGGTAAAACCGTTATTCTTAGAACCTATGAAGCTACTGTGGCTACCAATTTGTTCGATGATGTGTTTGTAGTAACCGATAGCGACATCATATACAAAGAAATTGTAAACCATGGGGGTAAAGCCATTATGAGTGTTAAAGAACACGATTGTGGTAGTGATAGAATTGCCGAAGCTGTTGAGGATATGGATATCGATATTGTTATCAATGTTCAAGGGGATGAACCCTTTACAGATAAAGCTTCCTTAAAAAAACTAATTGAGGTATTTAAAGATGACGATAAAAAAAATATCGACTTGGCTTCCTTAATGGTTCATATTACAGATGAAGAAGAAATAAACAATCCCAATACGGTAAAAGTTATTGTAGATAAAACAAACTTTGCCTTGTATTTTTCAAGAAGTGTAATACCGTATCCAAGAGAAAAAAATGTAGGAGTTAAATACTTTAAGCACAAAGGCGTTTACGCCTTTAGAAAGCAGGCCATTCTAGATTTTTATAAATTACCCATGTTGCCGCTCGAGGCTTCAGAAAAAATTGAATGTATCCGGTATTTAGAGTATGGAAAGCGTATAAAAATGGTTGAAACAAATGTGGAAGGGGTTGAAATTGATACACCAGAAGATTTAGAGCGCGCAAATAAACTATGGAAATAAGTTATAAAGACATAAAAGTAATAGGATTTGATGCCGACGATACGCTTTGGGTAAATGAAACTTTTTTTCGCGAAGCCGAAGGGCAAATTCAACAGTTGTTGTTAGAATATGAAACTCCAAATAAAATAGACCAAGAGTTATTTAAAATGGAGATGAAAAACCTACCACTTTATGGTTATGGTGTAAAAGCGTTCATTTTATCTATGGTTGAAGTGGCTTTAGAACTTTCTAATTACAATATTTCAAGTAAAAAAATAGAAGCTATTTTAAAAATAGGTAAAAATATGCTTGAAAAACCCGTAGAATTACTTGATGGTGTTGAAGATGTTTTAAGTGTGATGTCTAAAAAGTATAAAATTATATTGGCCACTAAAGGCGATTTGCTTGATCAAGAACGCAAACTGGAAAAATCTGGGTTAATCAAGTATTTTAATCATATTGAAGTATTAAGTGACAAACAGGAGTCTAATTATTCGAATTTGTTAAATCAGTTGGGCGTTAAACCCTCAGAATTTTTAATGATAGGAAATTCCTTAAAATCTGATGTGCTGCCCTTGGTTAACATAAAATCTAACGCCATACATGTACCATTTCACACCACTTGGGTACATGAGCAAGTAAGTGAAAAAGAAACCAATGGAAAAACATATAAAACTATTGGTAGCTTAAAAGAATTATTAAATGTTATGGAATATTAAAATCGTATTTCATGGCATGTCATCGCGTATAATTAAAAATAGTACTCAATATTAAACGAGTACAAAAAGAAAATTTTAAATGAATTACAGAAACTTTCCAATGGTACCAAGAGTTGTTTTTGGTAGAGGCAGTTTTAGTCAGTTAAATGATATTATTACCCCAAAAAGAAAAAGCATTAATGCCCCTTTTATTTTTTTGGTGGACGATGTGTTTAGAAACAACACATGGTTAACCTCAAGAATTGCATTGGCCTACGACGATAGGGTTATGTTTATATCTGCAGATCAAGAACCTACAACATCTCAGGTAGACGATTTAGTTGAATCTATTATTTTAAGTACAAAAGAACGGCCTTCTGGAATTATAGGAATAGGCGGTGGTACCTTATTAGATTTAGCTAAAGCTGTATCCATAATGCTTACAAATAAGGGAGAAGCCAAAGATTATCAAGGCTGGGATTTAGTAAAAAATCCTGCGATATACCATGTTGCGGTTCCTACGATCTCAGGGACTG
Source organism: Oceanihabitans sp. IOP_32 (assembly GCF_009498295.1). Taxonomy (NCBI): domain Bacteria; kingdom Pseudomonadati; phylum Bacteroidota; class Flavobacteriia; order Flavobacteriales; family Flavobacteriaceae; genus Oceanihabitans; species Oceanihabitans sp. IOP_32. The sequence goes on from NZ_CP040813.1 coordinate 3,022,181, forward strand.
GAGCAGAGGTTTCTAGAACAACCGTGCTTACGGGGCCGGAAAGAAAATTGGGCATAAATTCAGATTACACTCCTTTTGATCAAGTTATACTCGATTCAGAATTAACCAAAGATGTACCTACAAATCAATGGTTTTACACGGGTATGGATTGTTATATTCATTGTGTAGAGTCACTTACAGGAACGTATTTAAACGCGTTTAGTCAAAGTTATGGCGAGATGGCTTTACAGCTTTGTGAAGAAATATTTTTAACCGATAATTTATCGAAAGTCGATGCCCAAGAAAAACTAATGATGGCCTCTTGGCACGGCGGTATGAGTATTGCATATTCGCAAGTTGGGGTAGCTCATGCTATGAGTTATGGCTTATCTTATTTGTTAGGCACAAAACACGGTATAGGCAATTGTATAGTTTTTAATCATTTGGAAGAGTTTTATCCTGAAGGGGTAAAGACGTTTAAAGCCATGAAAAAGAAACACAATATTTTACTACCTGAGGGTATATGTGCCAATTTAAGTGATAAGGAGTTTGATATCATGATTAATGTATCGTTAAGCTTAGAACCGCTTTGGGAAAATGCGCTTGGTAAACATTGGAAGAAAACGATAACACCAAAAAAGTTAAGAAGTCTTTACGAAAAAATGTAATATGAGTGGCTTGTCCAAATTTATTTATTTTAAAATTTTAGGATGGAAAATTGTGGGTAACACCAACTTTTCAAAAGATACCGTAAAAAAAGCGGTTATTATAGCAGCACCTCATACCAGTTGGCACGACTTTTATATTGGCGTTTTGTTGCGATCTGTTACCCAGGTTAAAACGAATTTTGTAGGCAAAAAAGAGTTGTTTCGATTTCCTTTCGGATGGTTTTTTAGAGCTCTAGGTGGGGCACCTATAAATAGGGGAGTTAACGAGAGCAAAGTTGAAGCTATTGCGAAATTATTTTCTGAAAAAGCGGAGTTTAGAATGACGTTGGCACCCGAAGGCACTAGAGAAAAGGTTAGCGAATGGAAAACGGGTTTTTACTACATCGCTAAAGCTGCTAATGTACCCATCATTATGTTTACCCTAGATTTTGAAAATAAACAAAATAAAATTTCACAACCATTTTATCCAACTGATGATATCAAGGCAGATTTCCAGTTTATATATAATTTTTATAAAGGGGTAAAAGGGAAAGTGCCAGCTTACTCTTAACAAAGTTTTTTAAAAGATACGACCATTAAAAGTTCTGGTTTTGGCTGAATGCTCAAAAATAAAAAACAAAGTTCAGTATATAATAAGTTACATACTTCTTCCAAAATAGTTAGCCGACTAAGGTCTGCATGTTAGAGCCAACAGTACAAGTTCTAAAAGAAAAACTTGTGCTGACTAATGAATTTCATGACCGCCTTGGGCCCTTCAAAATCTAAATGTTTGCGCATTTCAATACCAAATTTATTTTAAATTATTCCAATTTGGTATATTTAAGAGTGACGTTTATGGACCGTAAGTAATTATTTTGAACGACACCGCACATGTCTATTTTTCTTGCAAGAAAAATACTAAAAAGACTATAAATTTCTGATTTTTAGTCTCTTTTGTTTTAGTTGTGCTTAGGTTTTTTTTAAGAAATCTTTAAAATCATGATATCTTTTCATATTTTTAGTACCGTTATTACCAAATCTATAATTAAACTAATCTTATGAAGAATTTAATTTACATTATTCTAGGCATTATTATTGGTGCCGTGACAACCTATTATGTTGTCCAAAAAAACCTTACGGACGATATTAAAATCACCAAGCCAAAAGGCGTTATTACTCCAGAACAAGCCAAAGTACTAGCGAACAATTGGACAAAATACCGACAAGCAGCCGTAGATTCTGCAGCACAAAGACAAGGTCGAGAAAAAGACGATCGTTCTGTTTGGTGGTCTATAGAAGATATTGAAAACTATATTGCCTTTTCGAAGAAGCAAACCGATAGCCTCAAATACAGTTTAACTGGTATGCGCATGTATTTAGGGGTTTATGGCAAAAATGCAGGCCAAGCTAAAAAGAATTTAACCACCATGTTTTTAGTGCCTACCGTTAAAAAATTAAATTCTAAAGGAAGCATGATACCTTTTGTTTTTCAAGAAGATGGCGCTAATTGTGATGAATGTGACCCTTTGAATGATGGACATGGAGGAGGAGGTAGTTATCCTCAATAAAAAGTATATTTTAACTAGAAGACTAATCTTATTACCATATTTTTAAACCTATTATTTATGAAAAATTTATTAAAATTTAGTGTATGCATATATGTATGTTGAGTTATAGTTGTTCTAAAGAAGAAACAACGGGGCAAGAAAAAACAGTTTCTAATGAAGATTTTTACAAACCCTCTGGGGTTATCACTCAAGAAGAGGCTGAAATACTAAGTAATACTTGGAATTTAAAAAACACAAGCACGCTAAGTAAGGCTAGTAGGGTTAAATTCGAAGACGATGACCTGTCGTTTTGGTGGACTATAGAGGACATTAGAAATTATTTAGATTACTCTGAGCAAGTTGCTAAAGAAAATGGAAATTCTTTAAACGGCCTAAGAATATATTTGGGTGCATATCCAAACACAGGTAAGACTACTTTATTTATGGTGCCAACCGTTAAAAAATCGAGTTCTAAGGCGGGTATGGTACCATTTATTTTTCAAGAAGATGTTGCTGATTGTGGCGAATGTCCCCCTTTGAATAACGGAGGTGGAGGAGGTAATGGATATCCTCAATAATTTTTAAGTGGAAGATTTTTTATTAAAAAACTATGTTTTATTAACCCACCTTGTTGAAGTAATGGCTGCTTTAACAGGTGTGTTTTTGTATAAAAAATATAATAAAACAGAGGTTAAATATTTTATATGGTTTCTAGTGTATTTAACGATTTGTGAATTTATTGGAATTTATAAGTATTACGTACATAGCGAAGGCTTTCTTAGTTTTTTAGAAGGTACTATTTTTAAAACAAATCATTGGTGGTCAACATCTTTTTGGAAAGTAGGAGCTATACTTTTTTTTGCTTTTTATTACTCAAAAATCTTAAAAACGAAGCTATTTAAAACTATAATTAAGACTAGCGCTTATGCTTTTTTAATATTTTCAGTTATCTATATTGCCCTAAATTGGAATGCGTTTTTTTATCAGTTTTTCCCAATTTTAAGTGTTTTGGGTGCATTTATAATATTTTTATGTTCTGTGTTTTATTTTATTGAGGTTTTACAAAGTGATAGCATTTTAGTCTTCTATAAATCAATTAATTTCTACATAAGCTTCGCTATATTTATTTGGTGGTTAATTATTACACCTTTAGTTTTTTATGACTTGTACCATTCAAGTGGTGATTGGAATTTTATTTTTTTAAAGTGGCAAATCTATTTATTTGCCAATATATTTATGTATTCAACCTTTACATTTGCTTTAATCTATTGTAAACCAGAACGTAATAATGATTAATTCCTTCCATATTTTTTTAACACAAACCCAACCTGTTTCTACAGCTTCAGAGCGCTATTTGCTGGTATATATGGTTATGGTGTTATTAATTATTACCGTATTAGTTATTGTGTTTTTTGTAGTATTTCAAAAACGAAAAAACAAATTACTTCTAGAACGTATAAAGCAACAACAAGCTTTAGAAGAAGAAATAATATTAGCCCAAACCGAAAGCCAAGAACAAACCTTAAAAAACATTGGCTGGGAATTACACGATAATATTGGTCAGCTCTTAGCTTTTGCAAGTATGCAACTAAGTGTTTTAAAAACTCAGGTTTCCGATGATGTAAAAGATAAATTTAAAGATACTTCTAATGCACTTAACGAAAGCTTAAAGGAAGTACGCGCACTTTCAAAAACATTAAATAATGACGTGGTGCTTAACATTGGCTTAGAAAAATCTATCACTAATGAATTAAACCGATTAAATAAGATGAAATTCACCAACGCCCAATTGGTTATTAAAGGCGAAAAAGTAGATTTTGAAAACCGAAAACACGAAATTATTATTTTTAGGATCCTGCAAGAGTTTTTGTCAAATTCGGTTAAATATTCTGGAGCTAAAAATCTTAAAATAATTTTAGAATATCAGCCAAATAATTTAATAGTTACGGCTTCAGACGACGGCGTAGGTTTCGATATGCACACCGTAGAAAAAGGTTCTGGTTTAATTAATATGCAAAGTAGAGCGGCTTTAATTCATGCAAAATTAGATTTGTACGCTAAACCAAACGCAGGGGTAACGCTAAGTTTAAATTATCCGAGGTCTTAAATTCTGATTGTGATTTGTTGAATTTTTTAAGGATTTTAAATTATGACGAACAAGCATCCCATAAAGGATCTTCAGGAAGGGGAGCTGTAACATGAATCTTGTTTTTAGAAACAGGATGAGTAAATTGGATGGCTCTGGCGTGTAAGCTTATCCCAGCATCATTATTACTTCTGTTAAATCCGTATTTTAAATCGCCTTTAATCGGACAGCCTATAGCGGCTAATTGACAGCGTATCTGGTGATGTCTTCCGGTTTCTAAATTCACTTCTAATAACAGGTAATTATTTAGAGTTTTTAGCGTTTTGTAATGTAAAATGGCTTTTTTACTATCGGTAACCTCTTTATTGTGGGCATAAGACTTATTGTTTTTCGGATTTTTTTTAAGCCAATGAATTAAGGTGTCCTCTTTTTTTTGTGGTGCCGTTTTAACAATAGCCCAATAGGTTTTACGAATGTCTTTAGAAACAAATAGTTTATTGAGTCGAGGTAAAACTTTACTGGTTTTTGCAAAAATAACAAGTCCAGAAGTGGGGCGGTCTAAGCGGTGTACAGTACCTAAATAAACATTGCCGGGTTTGTTATATTTTTCTTTTATATAGGCTTTAACAATATCACTTAAGGGTTGGTCGCCAGTTTTATCGCCTTGAACAATATCGCCCACACGTTTATTTATAATAATGAGGTGATTGTCTTCGTAGATTACTTGTAGGTTTGTTTTATGAGATCGTGTTTTAGGCATTTCTAATCAATATTGCTCACTCTCATTAGGAAAATCTACAGTTTTCACGTCATCCACATATTGAGAAATAGCAGTAGTCATGTCTTCATACAAATTCATATACCGACGTAAAAACCGTGGATTAAATTCATGTGTCATACCAAGCATATCATGTAAAACTAAAACTTGCCCATCAACATCACTTCCTGCTCCAATACCAATAATAGGAATGCTAACACTTTCAGCCACTTGTTTGGCTAGTTTTGCCGGTATTTTTTCGAGTACGATAGCAAAACACCCTATTCTTTCCAGCATTTTGGCATCGGCGATAAGCTGTTCAGCCTCCTGTTCTTCTTTCGCACGAACCGTGTAGGTACCAAATTTGTAAATAGATTGTGGTGTTAAACCTAAGTGACCCATAACTGGAATTCCAGCATGTAAAATACGTTTTATAGACTCTTTTATTTCTTTACCACCCTCTAATTTTACGGCATGAGCTCCACTTTCTTTCATAATTCTAATAGCAGAGCGCAGAGCTTCTTTAGGGTCGCTTTGGTAACTTCCAAAAGGCAAATCGACAACAACTAAAGCTCTTTTAATAGCTCTAATTACAGAAGATGCGTGATATATCATCTGGTCTAAGGTTATAGGTAATGTGGTTTCGTGACCCGCCATAACATTACTAGCCGAGTCGCCAACCAGTATCACATCAACCCCTGCGCCATCAACAATTTTAGCGGTAGTGTAATCGTAAGCCGTGAGCATCGATATTTTTTCGGTATTGGTTTTCATTTCAACCAACGATTTAACGGTTATGCGTTTGTACTCTTTTTTTGCTGTAGACATAGATTTAGATGCTAATTTTTATAGAGTGTAAAAGTAATGAATTATGTAGATACTGTTAAATTTTTTCTTTTTGAGTTGCGTATATGGTTTGGTTTTGGTGTTTTTCCAGATGTCATGTGCTTATACATGATTCGCAATCGCTTTGCAGTGCTGATTTTAAACAGCTTGTTTTAAAGTTTTTTGTTGCCTTAAGCCACCAACCAATACATCGGGGGCACAAAGATACCATGTAAAAATGTTTTTGAATGATGGCGGTAGTTTTACAGGATTATTTTCTAATTATTCGGATAGGTTTAAGACTATTGTTTTGACTTCATTATTTCTTTTAATTCCACGGTTTTCCATTCTGGATTATAATCCATAAAATTTTTAAAAACGCTAATATGACTGGCTCCTAAAAGGATCATAATTTTTTTATCCGCTTTTGTGATTTGTTTTTGAATGTTAGCGTACATGTATAAATTTCTTTTATACCATTCTGAAGCCAAATAGGAGCCAATAGTATCGGTTGGAGATCCCGCTTGATTAGCTAAATTTAAATACCAACCTAGATCGTCTTTTCTGTTTTGTTCCTCATTTAAAAAATATAAAATTTGTGTGACTGATTGTGTAGATTTTACAATCGCATTGTATTGGTTTTCATACTTGGTTAAATCTGTATTTTCTTTTTCAAGCAATTTGCTTTGTTTCGCTTTTCTCATAGTCTCAAGCATTTGGTTATAGGGAAATGAGGACTCACGATAATCGTAAGCAAATATTTTATCGTGATTTAATTTTTTTCCGACTCTAAAGGCTAATTGTACAGTTTCACTTCTTTTTAATTCAGCATAGTTATTTGGAGAAAACGATTGGAATATGGAATCTAATTTTTTTTGTTTCCTAAAAGGATATTCAACAAAAATTTTATCAGGATTAAATTGTGCAATTTTATTACTTATGGTTTCTAGTTCTTTTTGGTTTTTTGCACTTAACACATCAACTTCATTAGTTTGAGCAACATCCAAATTGTTTTTTGGATTATAATTTGCAAAATGAAAAGTTCCAATTAGAAGGACTTCAAGTTTGTTTTCCTCTAAATCTGCTGCTTTTGTCATGTCTTTTTGCTTGGGCTGGCAAGCAACAAAGGCTAGCATGAGTAATCCTAAAATGTATTTCATGTACTGCGTTTTAATAGGGTTAAAATTATTAATAGGGGTAATGTTTTGATATTTAATTGAATCCCAAATGAGTTTAAATATTGGCAAGAAGTATGGTTTTTAGAGTTGTGTTCCAAATGCACCAAGCTTTTGTAATTTTCAATTTTTTTTATTGCTGAAAAACAGGATTTAATTGAGTGCCTTTAAGACTTTCTAATTTTCAATAGATTCGTGTTTAGGGCTAAAAATTGTTCATTTTCTAGTGAACTATACACTTATACAAGCTCTGCCAAAATAATTCAACATAATAAAAACGCCCTTTAGGGTATTTTAAAAATCTAATTCCTTGGGAATTGCCACTAACAATCCGATAAATTCACTCCAACCGCCAAGCCACCTTCGCTGGTTTCTTTGTATTTGGTACTCATATCTTTTGCAGTTTCCCACATGGTATTTACGACCTTATCTAAAGGCACTTTAACGTTTTTGGGGTCGGTATCTAAAGCCAGTTCTGCCGCATTAATCGCCTTAATGGCACCCATGGCATTACGTTCTATACAAGGTATTTGAACCAAGCCGCCAATAGGATCGCAGGTTAAGCCTAGATGGTGCTCCATAGCAATTTCGGCAGCGATTAAAACCTGTTCTGGTGTGCCACCACTTAACTCGGTTAATGCTCCAGCAGCCATAGCCGATGATACGCCAATTTCGGCTTGACAACCGCCCATGGCCGCACTAATAGTGGCACCTTTTTTAAAGATGCTACCTATTTCGCCAGCCACTAATAAAAAGCGTTTAATATCATCAAAATCGCCATCGTGATTTTCAATTACTAAATAATACATCAGTACTGCGGGAATCACTCCAGCACTGCCATTTGTTGGCGCGGTAACTACACGTCCTAAAGCCGCGTTTACCTCGTTAACCGCTAAAGCAAAACAGCTAACCCATTTTAAAATTTGTCGAAATTTAACCTCGGTGTCTCTAATGGAATACAACCATTCTACGGGATTGCTATAAGGCGTTTTGCTTTTTAAAGTTTGGTGAATATCAAAGGCACGCCGTCTTACATTTAAGCCACCTGGAAGATGCCCTTCGGTATGGCAACCAATATACATGCATTCTAGCATAGTATCCCAAATGCGTTTTAATTCGCTATCGATAACCGCTTCGCTGCGAATAGATTTTTCGTTTTCTAAAACCACTTTAGAAATCGGCATATTTAAATCTATACAATACTGTAAAAGCTCACTGCCTTTATCAATAGGATAGGGAAAAGAATGTTTTATTTCAGCATTTTTTTTATGAACGCTGCGTTCTTCTTTAACCACAAAACCACCTCCAATAGAGTAAAACGTCGATGTTAATTTTTCACCGTTAATAGTTGCTGTAAACGACATTCCATTAGAGTGAAATGGTAAAAAGTTTTTGTTGAAAACAATAGCAGTTTCTGGGTTAAATTCTATCGATTTTTCACCATTAACAGTGAGTGTTTTATTTGTTTTTATGTTAGAAACTATGGTTTCAATGTCATCAGTAGGAATGGTTTCTGGATCTACACCAGTTAAACCTAACATTACGGCGTAGTCTGTAGCATGGCCTTTACCTGTTAACGATAAGGAGCCGTACAAATCGACAGTAATAGCTTGAATATTATCAAATTTGTTTGTTGCTTTAAGCTCTTTAATCCAACGTTCGGCAGCTCGCCAAGGGCCAAGAGTGTGTGAGCTTGAAGGACCTACACCTATTTTTAGCATATCGAAAACAGAGATACATTCCATAATTTTAAATTAATATTCTAAACAAATATAGATAGTTTTAAATGAATTTTATTTTTTTGATATGAATTATCTTGAAAGGTTTTTAATGTTTGTATCTGTTGGAAATTGTGATACCAAATCTTTTAAGAGGTTTTATTGCGCAAAGTTGCGGAGACGCAAAGACGCAAAGTCTAAAATCTGGATTAAAATAGTTTTAAAAGCCTCTGTGAATCGCTGCGCAATCTTCGTGAAACTCTGTGTCATAGCTCTAATCTCCAAATGCCGAATTCTTTTTGTGTTTTGAGCTCCTGTAAAGTGGATTATGGGATGTCTCAATCGTGCCTCATTTCGACATGACAAATCGTATGGGTTTAATTCGTGAAAATTAGTGAAATTCGTGTAAAATTAGTTCTTGTACTGCGTTTTTGTATGATTTTGAGTGGTTTATGGTTAGCTGCTGTATAAAAACATGACACCGTGTCATACTTTTTGAGTTGGCATAATGATTGACTTAAACAGTACGACATTAAAAAAATAATATTCAATTAAATAAAACATATTATGAGTAAAATTATTGGAATAGATTTAGGAACAACCAACTCTTGCGTTTCTGTAATGGAAGGTAACGATCCAGTGGTTATCCCTAACGCAGAGGGTAAACGCACAACACCATCGGTAATTGCTTTTGTTGAAGGTGGAGAAATTAAAGTTGGTGACCCAGCAAAACGTCAAGCGGTTACAAACCCAACAAAAACGGTTTATTCTATTAAGCGTTTTATGGGAACTAAATTTTCTGAAGCTAAAGCTGAAGCAGAACGTGTAGCCTATAAAGTGGTTAAAGGCGATAATGATACACCTAGAGTAGATATTGATGGTAGAATGTATACCGCTCAAGAATTATCGGCAATGGTACTTCAAAAAATGAAGAAAACCGCCGAAGATTATTTGGGTACAACAGTGTCTGAAGCTGTTATTACGGTACCAGCTTACTTTAACGATGCACAACGTCAAGCGACTAAGGAAGCCGGAGAGATTGCTGGCTTAAAAGTACGTCGTATTATTAACGAGCCAACCGCTGCCGCTTTAGCGTACGGAATGGACAAAAAAGGAACAGACCAAAAAATTGCTGTTTTTGATTTTGGTGGAGGAACACATGATGTTTCAATATTAGAATTAGGTGACGGTGTTTTTGAGGTATTATCTACAGAAGGTGATACTCACTTGGGTGGTGACGATGTTGACGATAAAATAATTAATTGGTTAGCAGACGAATTTCAGGCGGAAGAGTCCTTAGATTTGCGTAAAGATCCAATGTCACTACAACGTTTAAAAGAAGCTGCAGAGAAAGCTAAAATTGAATTATCGTCTGCAGAACAAACAGAGATTAACTTACCTTATATTACGGCTACTGCTAGTGGACCAAAACACTTAGTACGTACGTTAACACGTTCAAAATTCGAACAATTAATCGACGATTTAGTAAAGCGTACAATCGCGCCTTGTGAGTCTGCCTTGAAAGCCGCAGGTATCTCTAAAAACGACATCGATCAAGTTATTTTAGTAGGAGGATCTACGCGTATTCCAGCCGTACAAAAAGCCGTAGAAAATTTCTTTGGCAAAGCGCCAAGTAAAGGGGTAAACCCAGACGAGGTGGTATCTTTAGGAGCTGCTATTCAAGGTGGTGTTTTATCTGGAGATGTTAAAGATGTATTACTTTTAGATGTTACACCTTTATCACTTGGTATTGAAACTATGGGTAATGTTATGACCAAGCTTATTGAAGCAAACACTACAATTCCTACCAAAAAATCACAGGTGTTCTCTACCGCTGCCGATAATCAGCCATCAGTAGAAATTCACGTATTACAAGGTGAGCGTTCTATGGCTGCCGATAATAAAACGATTGGGCGTTTCCATCTAGATGGTATTCCACCAGCTAAGCGTGGTACCCCGCAAATTGAAGTGACTTTCGATATTGATGCTAACGGTATTATTCACGTTACGGCAACAGATAAAGCGACTAATAAAACGCAAGATATTCGAATTGAAGCATCTTCTGGTTTAACTGAAGAGGAAATTAAAAAGATGAAAGCAGATGCTGAAGCTAATGCCGAAGCCGATGCTAAAGCTGTTGAAAATGCTCAGAAATTAAATGAAGCAGATTCAATGATTTTCCAAACTGAAAAGCAATTAGAAGAATTTGGTGATAAATTATCAGACGATAAAAAACAACCTATTTTAGATGCTTTAGAAGAATTGAAAAAAGCATATGAAACTAAAGACATTGCTTTAATTACACCAGCTTTAGACAAAATTAACGAAGCGTGGAAACAAGCTTCTGAAGAAATGTATAAAGCACAAGCAGACGCTCAAGGTGGTGGTGCTGCTCCAGGACCAGATGCTGCTGGACAAGCTGGAAAAACAGAAGGTGAAAGTAACGATGTTGAAGACGTAGATTTTGAAGAGGTGAAGTAAGCAGATAGCTCATACCGATATTATCGGAAATGTGCGAATTGCATGTCCCGAATTTGTTTCGGGATCTCAAAAAATTTAGTGTAGATTTAAAAACGCAATCATGAATTTGGTTGCGTTTTTTTGTGTGATAAAATTGTTGTTTTTTAGAGTGCTATTCATGTCCTAAATTCAAGGTCTTTTTGTACTTTTAGCATTCTTTTTAAAAAACTAAAATGTCTTTTTCCAAATCCTTAAAATCGTCTTATCAACCCAAACGTTTAGCGGTTAAACTAAATGCAAAAGGCGAGCAATTTGTTTATCAGGGGCATCCATGGATTTTTTCAGATAATATCGTTAAAATTAAAGACGATGCACAATCTGGAGATTTAGCTATTATTTTCGGTAAAAATAAAAACAGAGTCATTGGTTTAGGATTATATGATGCCCATTCGCCTATTCGAATAAAAATGCTTCATAATAGTATAGAAAAGGTAGAAATAAACGCCGAATTTTTTCAACAAAAAATAGAAGCCGCATTTGCTAAACGAAGAAAATTATTAAAAACCAATACCAATAGTTACCGTTTATTATTTGGCGAAAACGATGGTTTTCCTGGCCTTATTGCCGATGTTTATGCTGAGGTTTTGGTGGTGAAAATGTATTCTGAAATATGGTTGCCCTATTTAGAATCTATAATTCCAAATTTACAGAAAATTTCAAAGTCAAAAACGGTTGTCATTCGTTTAAGCCGCAGTATGGAACAATCAAAACTTCATAAGCTTAAAAATGGCGAAGTGGTTTATGGTAGTTTAGACGATGAGGTCGTTAGGTTTGTAGAACATCATGTCAATTTTTCAGCCAATGTTATAAAAGGTCATAAAACAGGTTATTTTTTAGACCATCGCGCAAACCGTAAACAAGTGGGAGAGTGGAGTAAAGGCAAGACGGTTTTAGATGTGTTTTCTTATGCTGGTGGATTTTCTATTCACGCGCTTTATAATGGCGCAAAAGAAGTGACAAGTCTCGATATTAGTAAACAAGCTTTAGAAATTGCAAAGCAAAACGCTAAGCTTAATAAATATGTAGGAATCCACAAAACGATTGCAGGAGATGCTTTTGAGGAGCTTAAAAAACTGATAGATAAACAAGTGACCTTCAATGTGGTAGTAATCGATCCGCCAAGTTTTGCAAAACAAGCCTCAGAAATTGATTTAGCGAAAAAAAAGTATTTTCAACTCGCTAAATTAGGCGAACAATTAACTGCTAAAAAAGGATTATTGGTTTTAGCCTCTTGCTCTTCAAGGGTTTCCAGTCAAGCATTTTACGATATTAATAGCCAAGCCTTAACATCTTCAAATAGAAATTATGATGAGATTTTAAGAACGCAACACGATAGCGATCATCCTATTGGTTTTCCTGAAGGTGCTTATTTAAAATGTGCTTATTATCGGTTTTTGGAATAGGTTTAAGTGTTAAGTATTAAGTAGGGAGTATTAAGTATTAAGTAGGGAGTATTAAGTATTAAGTAGGGAGTATTAAGTATGGAGTATTAAGTACTAAGTAGGGAGTATTAAGTAGGGAGTATTAAGTATTAAGTACAAAGACTGTTGTTTTTACTATGCGTGCATAATATTTATTATATTTGCTAATAAGTTTTAGAGTACACGTAATACTATAAACTTCAATTCGCAAGATTTCAGACTTTATAAAACAAAAACATGACAACTAAACTCACACAACTTTTAAATATTAAATATCCCATAATACAAGCACCAATGTTTTTGGTATCGAATGTTGCCATGGTAACCGAAGCCATGAAAAGTGGTATCGCAGGATGTATTCCTGCACTTAATTATCGAACGCTTGACGAATTGCGTGCGGCTATAAAAACATTGCACGCTAATCAGGTTGAAGGGGGAGCTTTTGGTTTTAATTTAATTGTTAATAAATCTAATTTAAAATATAAAGAGCAGTTAAAAGTTATTTGCGAGGAAGGCTGCGATTTTATTATAACCTCTTTAGGAAGTCCAGAAGAAACTATAATTCAAGCTCATAAAGTGGGAATAAAAGTGTTTTGTGATGTGGTCGATTTAAAGTTTGCTAAAAAAGTGGAGCACTTAGGTGCAGATGCGGTAATAGCGGTTAATAATCAAGCAGGTGGACACAGAGGTGATAAATCTCCTGAGGTCTTGATAAAAGAGTTAGTCGCTCATTGTAGTATTCCTATTATTTCTGCAGGTGGCGTTGGTTGTAAAGCAGATGTAGATAAAATGTTAAGCTATGGAGCAGAAGGCGTATCTGTTGGTAGCCCATTTATAGCTTCAATTGAAGCAGATGTTACAGACGAGTACAAACAAGCTTGTGTAGACTATGGAGCTGAAGATATTGTGATGACCGAACGTATTTCTGGTACACCATGCACCGTAATAAATACGCCTTATGTGCAGAAAATAGGTACGAAACAAACCTGGTTAGAGTCGGTTTTAAATAAAAATAAAAAGCTTAAAAAGTGGGTTAAAATGGTTCGTTTTTCAATTGGAATGAATGCCGCTAAAAACGCCGCGACGAAAGCTACCTATAAAACGGTTTGGGTGGCTGGACCAAGTATCGAGAATACTACAGAGATTCTTCCAACAAAAGACATTATAAATCGCTTAATCAATTAAAACCATTTTAGTCTTTTTCCTATTTCTATTTTTACCAGTAAATATATTAATGCTAATGCTGGCTGTTAAACCTCCTAATGTCGTAGCGCCCCATTCACCGCCATCAAACTTATTGTTCGCCTTACTGCTATCGTAAACTTCTTTTGCAAGCCCCACGAAAGTTGAGGCACCTAAACTATACCAAAAAGCCTTCTTTTTGTTTTTTGTAGTGCTATAAACTATTGTGTAGGTTGTAGCAGATATTAAAGCACCAGCTCCAAAATGCAATTTGTCATCTTTAGAAATGGTTTGCGCTTTACAATGCCCCGAAATTAATACTAACAAAAAAACAACATATATATTCATTGCACCACATAAGGAAAATACGAGTTTAATGATTATTTATGACAGTCTGAACAAATATTTGTTTAAATACCATTTTATTAGATTACTTACTGTTTTTTAAGTTAAAATAAAGCGGTAAACAGGTAAACCATTTTAAAAAGTAGCTTAATTTTAAACTAAAAATAAAAAAGTTTAGCGTAAGGTACCCTCTGGGAATTTTACTTTTTCTGGAGCACTATTTAACAGAGGTAATGCCAAACGTAATATGCGATTTCGTCGTCCGCTTGCATCTTTAGGCTCTACTGGGTAGGTAATTACAGCTTCCATCCAAGCATAGGTGTTTATTCTAAAATAAACGCTAGGCGGCCAGTGGTTGCGGTTTGATAATTCTGGATAACGTGTCTTAAAATCTCTTAAGGTGGCTTCTATTAAGCAATTTTCTACAAATTTTAGATCACTGGTATATGCAATTTGAATTGGGGTTTCATTCCAAATAAATGGAATTTCTGGTCCAGAATAGTTGATGATTTCTTCACGTAATATTAAACTATTCGGAAATCTAATCACCCTACCGCTCGGTTTATCGTTGTTTAAATAATCGCCATTACATTCTAAAATAGAGGTGTCTAAATAGCTTATTTCTACAACATCGCCTCGAAATCCCTTTATTTGAATACGGTCACCAACCAAATAAGAACGTCTAAAAATTAAATAAATCCAAGCAATAAATGAGGTAATTGGAGCCTGTAAAGCAAAGCCTAATATTAAGGAGATTAAACCAAAGCTAACCGCTGCGGCATAAAGATTTTGAAATAGAAAAGAGGCCACAACTATTAGACTTAGCGTAATAGAAAGAAATCTGATAATTCTTAAGAGATTGTATTCGTCGCCTTCAATATGGTTTTGTTTTTTTACGAGATCTGATATGATTTTACCAATCAAAAAGATGGTTGAAATTAAGAATAAACTCAGACTTAATTTTTTTATTAAAGGAATATATTCTTCCCAAGGATTTAAAATTTCTAATTCTATTAAATAATAGAAAGCAATAAGGAGTATTCCTATTATAGAATAGCTTAAAATCCAACGTTTATTTTTCTTAGTTTTCATTAGGCTTGAAATTTGTTCTCACAGGTAAAAATAACATATCTTTTCGATCTTAATACAAAAATTAATGCGCTCGAAAATTAAAAGTTAGTTCACTGTCTGAGTATAACTAGTAAGTTAATTTAAAAGTAGTTTTTTGACGCGCTAAAATCTAAGGTGCTACAAAAAAAATATGTTATCATTTTTAAAGTTGGTTTAAATAATTGTAGATCTAAACAATCTGTTTTATTGTGATCGTTTAATTTATAATTTCAATTTCAAAATAAGGCATATTGGAGGATTTTATTGTCATACCAAAAAAAGGCATTAAAAGTTGCATGTCAACATTAAATTTTTAATTTTACCTTCTTAAACTATAAAATAATGAAAAAATTTAGCCTACTTATGTTGTTATGCGTAACAACGTTAACCTCCAATGCCCAAGAATTAGAAAGTATTCTATTAGCTCGTGAAGATGCTAGTAAACTTACAGAAAGTTATATGAATCCCGCAATGAAAGGATTGATATATGGGATGAGTAGCGGTTGGTACCATACCGCAAAAGTTCATGATAAGTTGGGTTTCGATATTTCAATAGGGTTTAGTGCTTCCATGGTTCCGAGTAAAGATGAGCTTATAACTTTTGCTAACTTAGGGTTAACAAGTGTAACCTCGTCGTCGTTAACTAGTCCAACTTTGGCTGGTACAGGGCCAGGAGCGCTTATGAATGTGAATGCAACAGTTCAAGGCCAAAATGTTAGTACATCCTTTACAATGCCCGAAGGTATTAGTAAAGACTTGCCATTAAGCGCTGTGCCAACGCCAGCTATACAACTTAGTGTAGGTTTGCCGTATAAGTTTGATGTCATGCTGCGCTTAGTTCCAGAGGTGGGTAGCGACGATGTTAAAGGAAAATTATTTGGTTTAGGTCTTAAAAAAGAACTTACAAGTCTTTTGGGACCTATAGATCGATTACCTTTACACTTGTCCTTCTTGGCGGCATATACCTCTATGGATGTAAATTATCGAATGGATGGAAGTACCATAGGAGGTGTTAATCAGCACGCTAAGTTTAAATTAAATTCTTTTACAGCTCAAGCTATAGCATCTTTAAACTTTCCTATTATTAATATTTATGGAGGACTTGGTTTTTCTAGTGGTAAATCAGACTTAGATTTATTGGGTACTTACAATCTTGAATATAGTAATGCCGTAACAGAAACAGTAACAGATCCTTTAAATTTAGATTTTAAAGCAAGTGGGTTAAGAGGAACTTTAGGAGCAAGATTGAGCTTAGGGTTTTTTAAGATTTTTGCAGATTATACCTTACAAGAATACAATACAGCATCAATGGGTATTGCTTTTAGTTTTAGATAATTTTATTAAGAACTTAAAGTAGATTTGTTACTCACCAACCAAATACAATATTAAAGTTTTAGTTTATTTAGAAAATATAGCAGTCTTGAAGTTGGCTTTAAAGCATTAGAATAAAAAAACATTTAATTTCAGCTTACAGCTTTTAATTTTTATATAATTAAAATTTATAGTGAAACGTGTGGGATTAAAACCCACACGTTTCTTATTTAAACCAGCTTATTATTTGTAAATTTGTAGGTGTATTTGAATTGAATTAAATTTTTATAAACAAAACCTATATATCGATATGAAAATTACAGTAGTAGGAGCAGGGGCAGTGGGCGCTAGTTGTGCCGAATATATTGCCATTAAGAATTTCGCCTCAGAAGTGGTATTATTAGACATTAAAGAAGGTTTTGCCGAAGGTAAAGCCATGGATTTAATGCAATGCGCTTCTTTAAATGGATTTGACACCAAAATTACTGGTGTTACTAGTGATTACAGTCAAACAGCAAATAGTGATATTTGTGTTATCACTTCTGGAATTCCGCGTAAACCAGGTATGACACGAGAAGAATTAATAGGCATTAACGCAGGGATTGTAAAAACAGTATCCTCAAGTTTAATTGAGCATTCTCCCAATACCATCATTATTGTAGTAGTAATCCTATGGATACGATGACCTATTTAGTACATAAATCTACAAACCTACCTAAAAATAGAATTATAGGTATGGGTGGTGCTTTAGACTCTGCCCGTTTTAAATACCGATTAGCTGAAGCTTTAGAAGCCCCAATTAGCGATATAGATGGTATGGTAATTGGCGGCCATAGCGATACAGGTATGGTTCCATTAACTTCTCATGCCACACGCAATAGTGTGAGAGTATCTGAGTTTTTAAGTGAAGAGCGCTTAAATCAAGTTAAAGAAGACACCAAAGTGGGGGGTGCTACATTAACCAAGCTCCTAGGCACTTCGGCTTGGTATGCTCCAGGTGCTGCAGTTTCTGGCTTAGTACAAGCTATTGCATGCGATCAAAAGAAAATGTTTCCATGTTCAACCTTGCTCGAAGGCGAATACGGTTTAAACGATTTATGTATCGGTGTGCCAGTAATTCTTGGTAAGAATGGTATTGAACGTATTGTCGATATTCCGTTAAGTGCTGCAGAAAAAGAACATATGCAAAAAAGTGCAGAAGGGGTTAAAAAAACCAATGATTTACTTGAACTATAAAAAACTATTATCTGTTTTATATAAAGGCTGTCATGAATTTGGCAGCTTTTTTATTTGGTAAAAATGAGATGACAAAATAATGTATCTTCATCTTAACGACTTATAATTGTTGTGACTTTTAACGGTTTTTTTAAGTTTTAATCGCCAACTAGCAGATTAAATCAAATTAACAACACGACATTTAAAAATGAAATAGGTATTAAATATCGCAAAACCAGAATTCAACTTACGGTTCAATCAACATATCATCAGGGCATCAATTATGTTATGCGATATTATTCGAACTCATTTAAGGTGTTTTAGGCCATTCTTCTTCAATAATAATAAATAACATAGAAATAAAAACCATAGACCTATTGAAAATTTAAAAATTGATTATATTTGGCGCATGAAATCAAAATGGTGCTTTAGTGCTTTAATTATAATACTCACGCTATTCGGTGCTATTTCTAAGCAGCAGGTTACTGTACCTAATCAAGAAATTGTTCTCCAATTTACGGGTGTTTCCATAACATCCGAAGCGACTCAAAACACCATTGCTATTGTAAAAAAACAATTGCAGAGCCTTGGTGCAAGCCATATTAAGGTTAAAGAGACTGGAAGTGGAAAACTAAAAATTAGTTATTACAGCGATACCGATGTTGCTTGTATTAAAGAAACATTTTCAGCAGATAACAATCTAAGCTTCGAATATGTTTTTAACAATCAAGATAAAGATTCTTCAAAGCTTCCTTTTAAGGATGGCCAGGTTAGTTACAATCTCGATATTTACGAAATACACGACGGTAACTCTTCAGAATGGGATTTAAACGGCGTTTTTGTTCTTGATTTAAAATCTAAGACGTTTCGTTTTTCAAACCCTAACATCCACGTTTTTATTAGTGTTTTCGAAGTAAACGAAAACATTGAAAAAGTGGCATACACCACACATTGGAATATTGCTATTAATATCGATAATTCTTCGCACAAGATTCCTGAGGTGCGTGCTGGTCCAATAGCATAAGCAAACTAAGGCGTTAACCATTAGCTTTTACTAGTAATAATCACTTAA
This sequence comes from Oceanihabitans sp. IOP_32, assembly GCF_009498295.1. Lineage (NCBI taxonomy): Bacteria > Pseudomonadati > Bacteroidota > Flavobacteriia > Flavobacteriales > Flavobacteriaceae > Oceanihabitans > Oceanihabitans sp. IOP_32. The sequence goes on from NZ_CP040813.1 coordinate 3,041,091, forward strand.
ACAGAAAAATCAAATAGAGTTTTATGTTTTAAGTGTTAAAAGCTTTTTTAACATACTAACAAAACATAATTAAGAAACAAAAACACAAAAAACAACAAAATGCAAAATAAAGGATTAGTAAAATTATTTGCGCTTTTATTTGGGTTGGTAAGTATTTATCAATTATCATTCACATTTAAAGCCAACCAAATTGAGAGTGAAGCTCAAGAACTCGCAATTAATAAAATACCCGAAACCGAAGATAATTTTAGAGAAAAAAGAAGCAACGAAGAGGCCGACTACCTCGAGTCTATAGCAAACGATACCATTTACAATATTGGTATTGCGAAATTCACTTATAACGAAGTGAAAGCTAAAGCGATGAATTTAGGTTTAGATTTAAAAGGTGGACTAAACGTAATCTTACAAGTATCGGTTAAAGATATTTTAAAGGGCTTAGCTAATAACACTAAAGATCCAGTCTTTAATAAAGCTTTAGATGACGCTTCAGAGCTTCAAAAAAGCAGCCAGAATACCTATTTAGAAGATTTCTTTATTGCCTTTGATAAAATTAAGGGCGATACCAAATTGGCCTCTCCAGATATATTTTACACTAAAGAGTTGGATGGTGAAATTACTGGAGGTATGAGTGACGATGAGGTTAAAGCCATCATATCTACAAAAATAGACGAGTCTATAGTATCTGCTTTCGAAGTATTGCGTAAACGTATTGATGAGTTTGGAGTAACCTCGCCAAACATTCAACGTTTAGGAAACTCGGGACGTATTTTAGTGGAGTTGCCAGGCGTTAAAGATGTAGAACGTGCTACAGGATTATTACAGAGTACGGCGCAATTAGAATTTTGGGACGCTTATAAAGGAGAACAATTTATTCCGTTTTTAGTTCAAGCTAACGAAGTATTAAAAGATATTGTTAAGGTTGAAACGACTACCGAAGCTACAGAGCCTCAAGATGAAGAGGATGCTGAAGATTCACAAATTGATGCGCTTTTAGGTAAAGCTGAAACCGATTCTACCGCAGTGGCCACAGTAGAACCTTTATTCGATTTAATTCGCGGACAAGGGTATCAAGGTGGTCCAGTAATTGCAAGTTTCGAACTAAAAGATAAAGAAACTGTTTTAAATTATTTAAACTTACCACAAGTAAGAGCTTTGTTACCAGCAGAACAGCGTTATGCAAAATTTGCTTTTGGTAAACCAAATAGAAATAGTGAGTTAGTAGATTTATACGCCTTAGTTGGTAATAGGGATAATGTACCACAATTAAGTGGAGCTGTGGTTACCGATGCTAGCAATGAGTTTAGTCCGGTAGGAAACAAATCTGAAGTAGCCATGCAAATGAATGCTAAAGGCGCTAAGATTTGGGAAGAAATGACTGGTAGAGCCTTTACTCAAGGCAGCCAAATCGCTATAGTTTTAGATAATATCGTGTATTCTGCCCCTGGGGTTACTACAGGACCAATTGCTGGTGGGCGTTCTTCTATCTCTGGAGATTTTACATTAAATGAAGCTATCGATTTAGCAAACGTGTTACGTGCAGGTAAATTACCAGCATCGGCAGATATTATATCTAGTGAAGTTGTTGGCCCATCTCTTGGTAAAGAAGCCATTGAAAGTGGTACAAAATCATTTATGATTGCCTTAGCCTTAGTGTTGCTTTGGATGATTTTCTATTATGGAAAAGCTGGTGCATTTTCAGACATTGCCATGCTTTTAAATATTTTATTAATCTTTGGTATTTTATCAGGTTTAGGTGCCGTATTAACCCTACCTGGAATTGCGGGTATTGTTTTAACCATTGGTATGTCGGTTGATGCTAACGTACTTATTTTCGAGCGTATTCGCGAAGAAATTGTAAAAGGTAAAGGTCAAAAAGAATCAATTAAAGACGGGTTTAATAATGCACTATCATCCATTTTAGATGCTAATATTACCACAGGTTTAACAGCCTTAATCTTATTTATTTTTGGAACAGGACCAATTAAAGGCTTTGCTACCACCTTATTAATTGGTATTGCAACGTCTTTATTTACTGCTATTTTTATTACTAGACTACTAGTAGATTGGCACGTAAACAGAGGTGGTAAATTAGAGTTTTCTACAGGATTAACTAAAAATTTATTTAGAAATATTAATATTAACTTCTTAAAGAAACGTAAAGTCGCTTACACCATCTCGGCAGTATTTATTGTAGTTAGTATTGGTTCTTTATTTACTAATAGTTTAGATCAAGGTGTAGATTTTGTTGGAGGACGTACCTACCAAGTGCGTTTTGATCAAGATGTTAGTGCTTCTGAAATTACAGATGTATTATCGCAACCAGAAATTTTTGGAAGTGCCGATGCGAAAACGTTTGGGGATGCTAATCAGTTAAAAATTACAACAAAATATAAAGTAGACGAAACTGGTACTGATGTCGATGAGGAAATAAGAAAAGCACTATACGAAGGTCTTATACCTTATTTAGAAGGGGTGTCTTACGAGCAGTTTATAGATTTAAACGATGTTAACAAGCAAGTGGGTCTATTAGAATCCTATAAAGTTTCTCCAACAATTGCAGACGACATTAAACGTGCTTCTGGCTGGGCTATTTTAGGATCTTTAATTGTAGTATTCTTATACATACTTTTACGTTTTAAGAAATGGCAGTACTCTCTTGGTGCTGTTGCTGCGGTGTTCCATGATGTCTTAATTGTATTAGGTATATTCTCTCTAACCTATAAATTTATGCCATTTACAATGGAAATCGATCAGGCTTTTATCGCTGCTATACTAACCGTTATTGGATATTCTTTAAATGATACCGTTGTTGTATTCGATAGAATTCGTGAATTCTTTAATGAACATACAAGATGGGAGTTTAATAAAGTAGTAGATACCTCATTAAGTAGTACATTAAGCCGAACTTTAAATACCTCGTTAACCACTTTAGTGGTATTACTATCCATCTTTATTTTTGGAGGAGATTCTATTAGAGGCTTTATGTTTGCTTTAATAGTAGGTGTTATTGTAGGTACGTATTCATCGTTGTTTATTGCAACGCCAATTATGTACGATACTGTAAATAAACTAAAAGTTAAAAAGAAGGACGCATAGTTCTTAATATGTTTATATCAAAAAAGCCTATCATGTATTTGATAGGCTTTTTTATTAGACATAATTATAGAAAAAAATCACTAGTGTCCGATTAAAAATATTATAATGCTGTCCATCCTTTTAAAATTAAGAACTTTGCACATTTTTTAAAATGTCACCTTGCTTATTTGAAATAATTATTAAGATTTAAAGGAACTATTTTGTTAATTTAAAGTACTTCTGTTTATCAGTTAGTTAGAATCAAGTCTTGGTTCTTATGTCTATTAGCGAAGCGGTCTTATGTCTTTTGTCGTACATTAATGGAAAAAAATATACCATTAATCTATAGGTACTTTTACTGCATTGAGACTACGGCAAAAAACCACATATTAGGTCACGGGTAACCTGCGGCTAGTAATTAATGAAGTGGAATTATTTAGTAGTACTTTTCTTCTTTGAGTAGTCATAAAAAATACCAACAGCCAGTGTGCTCCAAATTAATCTGTAAACCCAAATATTCATTTCAAACCCAAATATTTCTCCAGTTTCAGAATTATTATTAAAGGTATAAAACACATTGACCATAGCGATTACGCCAAGTATTAATGATATCGATTTTTTCATTTTATTGTTGTTGTAGTCTTTGGGTTTAAAACAAAACCAAAGCAAAATTATTCCCGTATCTTCTTTTGTCGAAGCTCAAAGTTCTGACCTAAATATACTTTACGAACCATCTCATCGGCAGCTAATTCTTCTGGTTTGCCTGCTTTTAAAATACCGCCTTCAAACATTAAGTAGGTTCTATCGGTTATGGCTAGCGTTTCCTGTACGTTGTGGTCTGTAATTAAAATGCCAATATTCTTTTTGGTAAGTTGCGCGACAATACGCTGAATGTCTTCAACCGCAACCGGATCTACACCAGCAAAAGGTTCGTCTAACAAAATAAAACTAGGGTTAGTAGCTAAAGCTCTGGCGATTTCGGTTCGTCTGCGTTCTCCACCAGATAATAAATCACCACGACTTTTACGAATATGACCTAAGCCAAACTCTTCTATAAGCGATTCCATTTTAAGGTGTTGTTCTTTTTTACTTAGCTTTGTAAGTTGTAATACACTTAAAATATTGTCTTCAATACTTAGTTTTCTAAAAACAGAAGCCTCTTGTGCTAAATACCCAATACCGTGTTGGGCACGTTTGTACATCGGGTAGTCGGTAATTTCGGTGTCATCTAAAAAAATATGCCCACCATTAGGTTTTATTAAACCCACGATCATATAAAAAGAAGTTGTTTTTCCCGCACCATTTGGCCCTAAAAGCCCCACTATTTCACCTTGTTTCACCTCAAGAGAAACGTCTTTTACAACTTTTCGTCCGCCGTAGGACTTCATTAAATTTTGTGCTCTTAAAATCATAATTTTTTTTCTTAAGGCTAAAAGTAGTAAAACCATACCGACTATTTAAAGCCAGATATAAAATTTTATCTTTTAATGGTGTTATATTTCGTTACACTTGTTAATTCACGACCAAGATTTACTTGTTTTGAGCTTCTAAGGCCTCCCAAAACTCGTAAGCACGACGTAAATGTGGTATAACAATGGTACCGCCAATTAAATTGGCAATACTTAAAGATTCTACAACTTGCTCTTTTGGTATGCCTTCTTTATAACAGGTTTCGAGGTGATATTTAACACAATCGTCGCAGCGCAATACCATTGAGGCTACCAAGCCTAAAAGCTCTTTGGTTTTAACATCTAAAGCACCTTCCGCGAAAGCGTTGGTATCTAAATTAAAAATACGTTTTATTACTTTATTGTTATCGGCAAGAATTTTGTCGTTCATTCTCTGGCGATACTCATTAAATTCGTTTACGATATCAGACATATTGTTTTGCTTTTCTTTTTTGATTTTTAATTACAATTTTAGAAATATAAATACTTACTTGGTACAAAATTAATATCGGAATGGCCACAATAACTTGACTTGCAATATCTGGTGGGGTTATAATGGCCGATAAAATTAACACAATTACTAAGGCGTATTTTCTGTATTTCTTTAATATTTCTGGGGTAACTAGTCCTACTTTAGTTAAAAAATAGATTATTATAGGTAACTCAAAAATTAAACCAGAGGCCAAAGCCGACGATCTTACCAAGGCGATATAAGAGCTTATATCTATTTGATTATCGACCACTGTCGAAATACTATAATTGGCCAAGAAATTTAGAGATAAGGGGGTTACAATGTAGTATCCGAATAATATACCTACAAAAAATAACAACGAGGAAACCACTATAAAACCTCGAGAATACTTACGTTCATTGTCATGCAGCCCCGGACTTATAAATTTCCATAATTGATACACAACATAAGGGAATGAAATGATAAATCCGCCTAGAATGGCTGTCCAAATATCGGCAGAAAACTGTCCTGCCATAGTTCGGTTTTGTAAAATCATGGGCATTTCTTCTGCGCAAAACGTGGTTTCAACTCCAATAAAATTTCCGGCACGACACAACAGGTCGTAGGTGGGAAACCCCATATCTAAAGGCGCAAAAATAATGCTATCGAAAACAAAACGACTAAAAATAAACACAACGGTAGCCACTATAATTACCGCCAAACAAATGCGAATTAAGTGCCAACGTAAATCCTCAAGATGATCTAAAAAAGACATCTCATTGATGTTTTTTTTTGCCATTACAGAATACCTTCTTTAATTAAATTATGAAGGTGAATTATGCCAGCATACTCACCATTTTCTTCCACAACCAATTGCGATATACCATTGCTTTGCATGACTTCTAGGGCATCAACGGCCATGGCATCCGCATTAATACTTTTAGGGTTGGCACTCATGATATCTTTTGCGGTTAATGAAGAAAAATCATCAACTTTAGTTAGCATTCTTCTTAAATCACCATCTGTAATTATTCCTATAATCTTGTCTTTATCAACAACGGCGGTAACCCCTAACATTTTCTCGGTAATTTCAATGATAACATTTTTAATATTCGTATCTAAATTAACTTTTGGTTTTTCGTTAACCGATGATATGTCATGAACTCTTAAATACAGTTTTTTTCCTAAAGCCCCACCAGGATGGTATTTAGCAAAGTCGTTACTCGAAAAACCGCGTAATTTTAATAAACAAACAGCCAAGGCATCACCCATAACTAATTGTGCAGTAGTACTGGTTGTAGGTGCTAAATTATTGGGACAGGCTTCTTGTTTCACAAAAGTGTTTAAAACATAATGGGCTTGTTGTCCTAAAAAGGAATCTTTATTACCTGTAATCGCAATCATTTTATTTTTAGCACTTTTAATTAAAGGAACTAGAACTTTAATTTCTGGTGTGTTTCCACTTTTGGAGATACAAATAACGACGTCGTCTTCTAGAATTAAGCCTAAATCGCCATGAATCGCATCGGCAGCATGCATAAAAATAGCAGGCGTTCCAGTGGAATTTAGAGTGGCAACAATTTTTTGTGCAATAATGGCACTTTTGCCGATACCCGTAATAATAACACGACCTTTAGAGTTGTAAATAATTTTAACAGCATGCGCAAAATCCTCTGTTATTAGATTAGCTAAGTTAGAAATGGCTTCGCTTTCCATTTTAATAGTATATTTTGCAGTATTGATAATAGAATTTTCGTCTTTCAAAATTTATTGTTTTTTTTGTGCATGTTTTAAAGATTTTAGTATCTTTAAATACCAAATTTAAATTTTATATTGTAATTTCGAATTTAGTTACAAAACTAACGAAAAAAACAAGAGTGTTCTCGATTTACCGTACTAATTTCATGAATTATAAGTGTGGTTTATTTTTCTTTTAATCATAATATATTAATTTTTTTATTTAAACAATGTCAATAGCAAAAAGCGATGTAAATTCTGCATTAAAAAAGTATTTTGGATTTAGTAAATTCAAAGGATTGCAGAAAGATGTAATTGAGAGTATTATAGCAAAGAATCACACTTTTGTTATTATGCCAACTGGAGGAGGAAAATCGTTGTGTTATCAATTACCGGCACTTATGCAAGAAGGAACTGCTATTGTGGTGTCGCCACTAATAGCTTTAATGAAAAACCAAGTGGATGCTATTCGAGGTATTTCAAAAGAAGAGGGGGTAGCGCATGTACTTAATTCTTCATTAAACAAAACCGAAGTAAAACGCGTAAAAGAAGATATTGTAAATGGGGTTACCAAATTACTTTATGTCGCTCCAGAATCGTTAACCAAAGAGGAGAATGTTGAGTTTCTAAGAACGGTAAAGATATCCTTCATGGCTGTTGATGAAGCTCATTGTATAAGCGAATGGGGTCATGATTTTAGACCAGAGTATAGAAATTTACGAAGTATAATAGAGCGTATAGGCGAAAATATTCCCATAATTGGTTTAACTGCAACAGCAACACCAAAGGTACAAGAAGATATTATTAAAAATCTTGGAATAACTGGAGCTAAAACCTTCAAGGCATCCTTTAATAGGCCTAATTTGTACTACGAAATTAAACCAAAAACAAAAAATGTCGATGTCGATATCATACGATTTATAAAACAAAATAGTGGTAAATCGGGCATTGTGTACTGTTTAAGCAGGAAGCGTGTAGAAGAGTTGGCACAAGTCTTACAGGTTAATGGTATTAAGGCCGTGCCGTATCACGCTGGATTAGATGCTAAAACAAGATCAAGCCATCAAGACAAATTCTTAATTGAAGATATCGATGTCGTGGTCGCTACCATAGCCTTTGGAATGGGTATCGATAAGCCCGATGTTCGATTTGTAATTCATCACGATATTCCTAAAAGTATCGAAAGCTATTATCAAGAAACTGGGCGTGCGGGTCGTGATGGCGGTGAAGGCCACTGCCTTGCATTTTACACCTATAAAGATATTGAAAAATTAGAAAAATTCATGTCTGGTAAACCTGTTGCCGAGCAAGAAATAGGACATGCTTTATTACAAGAAGTTGTCGCTTTCGCGGAAACATCTATCTCTCGAAGAAAATTTATTTTACACTATTTTGGTGAAGAGTTTGATAACGAAACCGGTGAGGGCGGCGATATGGACGATAATGTGCGTTATCCTAAGAAACAAAAAGAGGCTAAGGATAATGTTAAATTACTTCTAGAAACCATTAAAAAAACGCACGAAAAATATAAATCTAAAGATTTAGTAAACGTTCTTATAGGCAAAGAAAATGCATTGATAAATTCCCATAAAACCAATGAGCAAAGCTATTTTGGAAAAGGAAAAAGTCACGATAACAAATATTGGATGGCTCTATTAAGGCAAGTTTTAGTTGCTGGTTATCTTAAAAAAGATATTGAAACTTATGGGGTGCTAAAGTTAACAGATTCTGGTAAGGATTTTATTAAAAATCCGCAATCATTTTTGATGACTGAAGATCATGTTTTTGAAGGTGCTCAAGAAGATGGCACAGTGATAGTCGCTTCAAAAGGAGCGAGTGCTATTGCCGATAAGACTTTAATGAAAATGCTTAAAGATTTACAAAAGGCTGTGGCTAAAAAAGCTGGCGTACCTCCATATGCTGTTTTTCAAGAATTCTCTCTAGAAGATATGGCTTTAAAGTATCCTATTACTATTGCCGAGCTTAGTAATGTTCACGGCGTTGGAGACGGTAAAGCAAAAAAATATGGTAAAGATTTTGTTAAACTTATTGCGAAATACGTAGAAGAAAACGAGATTATCCGTCCAGACGATTTAATTGTAAAATCTACCGGAAGTAATTCTTCTAATAAGCTATACATTATACAGAATATCGATAGAAAATTACCTTTAGATGATATTGCATCGTCCAAAAATATGTCTATGGATGATTTTCTTAAAGAAATGGAAGCCATAGTATATTCTGGCACGAAACTAAATATTAATTATTGGGTTGACGAGATTCTCGACGAAGATCAACAAGAAGAGATTCATGACTATTTTATGGAATCTGATACCGATAACATTCAAGAAGCGATTGAAGAATTTGATGGCGATTATGATGATGAAGAACTGCGTTTATATCGTATTAAATTTATTAGTGAAGTAGCCAATTAGTGTTTATACCTATCTCAAAATTGCTTATTGTACAGCTTATACAAGTATGGCATTCCAGCAATGTGCATAAGTTTTAAGACGATATTTTATTTAAAAATTCACTTTTTTAATTTTATTGAAGGCGTCGTATCCAATAAAATATAAATAACTTAGGCATAGTTATATAGAGATTAAAGAGACTGCAGAAAATGTAACGCATCAAGTGTAGATCACGTGTTACAGTTGATTAAAAACACGAATATATTCGTGTGTAGAACTTGTGTATTATGAAGTATTATTATATTAGCGCCTTAATACATAATTTATGAAACATTTTTATGCCTTTCTTCTGGCTTTATTTACAATAGTATCAATTCAAGGTCAAGACAGTCAAGACAGTCAAGAAATATTCCAATGGGATTCTCAAGAAACCATACCAAATGCTAAAGGTTTAAATGGAGCCTTTACTGGTATTCACAACGACGTTTTAATTTTCGCAGGAGGTGCTAATTTTCCTTACAAACCAGTTTGGGAAGGTGGTAAAAAAGTTTGGCATGATTCTGTTTATGTCTTAGAGAAGGGTAAAAATGGAACGGAATGGATTTCAAATTTATCTTTTAAACTGCAGGAGCCTTTGGCTAATGGTGTATCCATTTCTACTCCAAATGGCCTGCTTTGTATAGGAGGAGATAACGCCCAAGGCGTTTCTAATACAGTGTTTTTATTGCAATGGAATAAAAAAACTAAAACCATCGAGCGTCAAGATTTGCCTGCCATGCCTGTTCCTTTAGCCAACATGGGTGGCGGTATAGTTGGTGATATGGTGTATTTAGTCGGGGGGAACCAAACTAAAACTGGTGGGGCGACTGCAAGTTTTTTATCCTTTAATTTATCAGAATCCTTAAATAGAAAAAAGCACACTTGGAAAGTACTTCCTGATTTTCCTGGTGAAGCACGTTTGCAACCAGTTGTAGTGGGCCAAGGTAATGGTAGAAGTTACGAATCTTTATATGTTTTTAGCGGACTTTATTACAATCCAGAGGCTCAAATTACCCATAGAATGTTATCTGATGTATTCGAATTCGATGTCAATAAAAATTCGTGGATTAAAAAAAATAATGTTCCCAATAATAATACCCCAGGTTTAGAGAGTGGCTATATTGCTGCTGCTCCGGCTATCAAATCTGGCGCATCACATATCGTAATTTTTGGTGGTGCGGGTGGGGCACAACAGCATCTTAATGCGAGAGTCGATATTTGGACTAAAATAAAAAATTTAAAAGCTCTCAAGAGCACAGAAGCGCAAATTAATACAGCTATTGATTCATTAACTGCTATTGAAAAAAAATTAGTAAAAAACACGGCCTTCACAAAAACTATTTGGGCATATCATACAATAACCGATACTTGGAGTAAACGAGGCGAAATTCCTGGAGATTCCCAAGTGGTTGCAAATGCCTTAAAATGGGGCGACGATTTTATTATTGCTGGTGGTGAGACAAATCCGGGAGTGAGGACTAATGTGGTAAGTAAAATTTCTCAAAAACCTTACCAAGCGAGTTTTGGTTGGATAAACTATGTCACGCTTATTGTATACCTGCTTTTAATGGTAATGATGGGCTGGTATTTTTCTAGGAAAAATAAAACTACAGACGATTATTTTTTAGGTGGCGGACGTATACCATGGTGGGCAGCAGGGCTTAGTATTTATGCTACCATGCTAAGTGCAATTACCTATCTGGCACACCCTGCTATAGCCTATGCTTTCGACTGGCAAGTTTACTTAGGGTATTTTACCATTTTATTAATTGTGCCTATTGTGGTTTCTTTTTATTTGCCTTTCTTCAGAAAATTAAAAGTTACAACCGCTTACGAGTATCTGGAAAAAAGATTTCACATCTCGGTAAGAATGTTTGGAAGTTTATCGTTTGTGTTATTTCAGTTAGCCAGAATGGGTATTGTAGTTTATCTTCCAGCGCTTGCAATCGCTACTGTTGTTGGAATAGATATTTATTTTGCCATCATTCTTATGGGTATTTTAGCTATTGTATATACCTATATGGGAGGGATGGAAGCTGTAATCTGGACAGATGTGGTACAGGTTATTGTTCTTATGGCCGGTTTAATTGTTGGTTTAATTTTTATTTCTATCGAAATAGGTGATGTAGGCTATATTTTTGAAACCGCTTATAACGACGGTAAAATGCAAATGTTCGATTTTCGATTTAGCTTTACCGAGGTCGTCACTTGGTCTTTATTCCTAGGAACTTTTGCCGCTAATTTTGCGCCTTATACCACAGATCAGGCCGTTGTACAACGCTACATGACAACTTCTAGCGAAAAGGAGGCTCGAAAAAGTATTTGGTTAAATGGTATTATTGCCATACCAGCGGGACTGCTTATTTTTACTATGGGCGCATTTTTATATGTTTACTTTAAAGAAAACCCCGAGTTTTTAACGGTTGGGATGAAAAATGATGGCATATTTCCATTATTTATAACAAATCATCTCCCTCCAGGTATTGCTGGTCTTGTAATTGCTGGAATTTTCTCGGCATCGATGTCTAGTCTGGATAGCAGTATGCACAGTGTGTCTACCGTAGTGACCGTCGATTTTTATAAACGTTTTTATCCGTCGTATAGCGAAGTTAAAGGACTAAAATTAGCCAAATGCATTACGGTGTTTGTTGGCGTTTTAGGTACTCTAATTGCTTGTGTGATGGCTGCATTTCCTGTACAATCTTTATTTTTCTTGTTCCAAGAAATTATCGGTTTATTTGGAAGTTCTATTGCAGGTGTTTTTATTCTTGGTATTTTTATAAAGAAGGCCAATTGGAAGGGTACTTTAATAGGAGCCCTACTAAGTATTTTAGTACTGGCATTTGTGAAGTACAGCACCCCAATTAATTTTTATATTTACCCGTTAATTGCGATACCAGTTTGTGTTATTGGAGGTTATGTGTTTAGTATGTTGTTGCCAGTTAAACAAAACGCAATTGAAAACTTGGTGTATTCTAAAAAGAAATAAATTAAATAGAAATAGGTTTTAAAACCATTTGGTGTTCCAAAGCGAGTTTTAAAACCTATTTAAAGTTTTAATTAAAGCCAATGTAAAGACGCCCAAAAAATATAAGTATTTAAAACCATATAGAATAGGGCTGGTAAAGAAATCCAAAAGCTATCTTTTATTTTTATCCTTATAAAAACACCCAAAAACATGAGTAGTGATAAACCAAAAGAGGATATTGTTAATAATGGTGGGTAGAGAAATCCAAGAAGAAGTCCTATGGCACCTACAAATTGAAATGTAATAACCAACCATCCAAATTTTTCTAAACCAAACCGTTTAAACTCATTCTTCATTTTTAATGAGCTAAAATAATAGGCGGTATACCCTAAAAAAGACAAACTTGATATAAGCGTACACACTATAAGTATGGTCATTTAGGGCGGTTATAAAGAGTTTACGACTAGAAAAGCACATAAAATTAAAAGAATAAGTGAGGGCAAATGTTTGGAAAAGGGATTTTTTGCTTTAAAGTGAAAATATTGCGCACCCAACATAAATAACCCCATAAGAATAGATGGTATAAAAACTAAAGTATCGTACCAGATACTTACTATAAGTAATGTGGCTAAAGCAATTTTACTTGCGCCTACAAAATTTCTGGTTAAATCGCTTAATCCAAATGATTTAAACTCAGCTATAACATTGTGAAATCTAAAAATCCAAACGAAGGCCACAGAGAAAGCGATAATAATTTTTGACAGTAATAATAGTTGTTCCATATATTTCTTGTTTTTAAATAATTACGATGATATAGTTACTATCGTAAGATAAAAAATAATAAACGAACTTAAGTGTTTAACTTCTATCTATTTTAGATTTAATTAAAATCTGCTATTATTAAAAGCTTTGCTTTATAATAGGCTATAAGAATAATGTATAGTATAAAGCGTATTTTAACATTTAGATGAAGATCTAAAGCCATTACTGGCCTTACGCTGGCCAATCAGTAAAACTGTAAATTTAATTTAAATTAATACGCAGGCTAACATTGGGCGTAACTCCCAAAGATCGGGTTTCAATGGGGGTTATAGAGTTATTGTTATCTAAAGTGTAATAGGTATTGATTATATTTTTTTGATTAAGAATATTCCAAATAGAAACCCCTATTACTGCTCGCGATGTTTCAGAAATATTAAATTTGTAAGTTGCCGAACAATCTGCACGTAAATAATCTTTTAAATTACTGCTATTTGGTGCTTGATAACTAATGCTGTTATCATTTATATTTTCATCTAAGGTAGGTAATGTTGTTGGTTTTCCAGAGTGCCAATTTAAACCCAAAGCTAATTTAAGCCCTTTATAGGTGTAAGAACTGGATAGCGCTAAGGCATGACGGATATCTACGTTGTTAGGAAAAGGATCGCCCATATTTAATTCAGGGAAGGTATAGTCGTTTCTACTATAAGAATAATTGAACCAAGAGCTAAAAAGATGGCTAAATTGTTTGTTAATTAAAACATCTATACCTTTTGCTTGATAGCTTCCAATACTGTTTACAAATTGATACTGGTTTTGAAACCCTTGACTTCTGGCGGTTATACCATCTACATTTTTAAGGTAGGCTTCGGTACTAATTAATAGCTTGCTTTTGTTGTAATGTATGCCTAATGATACTTGTTTACTTTTCAATATGGGTACCGGCTGAATCCTTTTATTGTTTATCGTAATAACTTCTTTGTTGTTATTAGATAAAACCCAACGACGTTTTTCAATCCCTAAAAAATCGTTTTGTAAATCGATAACTTGAGAGGTCGATTGGCTCATAAACTCGCCTAACAATTCAAATCTAAAATGCTTTAAAAATCGTTGGCTAAAAGTTAATCGCGGTTCGTTTAGTATTAATTTAAATTTCGGGAAGTGGTTTATTCTATTTCCCAACTTTAAATTGGTTTTTGCATTAGTTGATAAAAAAGCAGCTTCCGCGTAAAGCGAATTGTTTTGAATAACGTCTTTTATAAAGCTTCTAAAAACCGGATTGTTTACATCTTCAAGATTACTAATACCAACTTCTGTAAATTGATACCCCGCATTTATGTTTAGTTGGTCGTTTAGTTTATAATTAGCATCTATTTTTATGGTACCATCAACTACTTCGTTTGTTTGAATGAGGCGTTGGTTGTTTACAATATCGAAATTGGTAGCGTCTAATTCGTAGTTAGTAATATAGAACTGTGTTGTGGTTGAGAGTTTTGGGTTCCAATCTCTTTTGTAGCTTAACCCTATAGCAGAATTACTTTGAGACAGCTTACTATTTAATATTTCGTTGGTGTTATTTAGGTCGGTTTGCTCTTCAAAATTTAACTTATTAGAGACCTTTAAAAAGTGAAATCTGAGTTTGTCGGTCTCGCTAATATCGTATAAGAATTTCGCGGTGACATCATAAAAATAAAAGGATTCATTTTTAGCAATAACATTTGTATTAGCCTGCGTTAAATCGGTATCTTGAAAAATACGTTTTTTATAGAGATTATAGGTTGGGGTCGTGACTAAATCTGTTAATGAGCGCCTTGAAGATATTTGTAACTCGGTGTTTTTTGTTAATGGTATTTTAGCAAAAACATCTGCATTTATTAGGTTTAAGCCGCCTCCAGCTTTAAATTTATTGTCAATTTTGTTAGACAGCCGCATGTCTACAATACTAGAAATCCCATCGCCATATTTTGCTCGGGTTCCGTTTTTAGATACATTTACTTGTGTTGTTGTGTGTGGATTGAAAGCAGATATGAGTCCGAAAAAATGACCAGATTGATACATTTTTATACCCTCCCAAAGCAATAGGTTTTGGTCGTGTGTTCCGCCGCGAACATTAATATTCGTAACCGTTTCATCAATGCTTAAAACTCCCGGAATGGATTGAATCGTTTTTAAAATATCGGGTTCGATTAACCCCGGAATAATGCCAAAATTCTCAGGATTTATGGTTATGGTACCATCATTTAATTTTGTAATACCTGTGGTTAAATAGTTTGTTATTACAATTTCGTCAAGTCTTTGAATGTTGTTTTCTAGCCCTTCATTAGAGTCTGTTCTAATAACCACAAAGCGGTTGTCTAAAATTTCGAAGTCTAGAGAGGTTTGGTCTTTAAGAACGTTTAAGGCCTCCCTTAATGTTAAACCTTTATCTGGAATCGTGGTTTGTTTATGTTTAATATTCGCATCGGCATAAGAAAAACTGATGTTGTAACGGGTTTCAATAATTTTTAGGACAGTAGATAACGCCTGTGTTTCTTTCTGTATAGTTTGAGCATTTACAATCAAAATATTCAGAAAAAAAAGCAGTAAAAAAATAGAAATAACACCTTTTTTACTCACGTTTTAAGGTTATAGTTTTTTGCGTTTTACTGTAGGTTAATTTTAGAGGTAACGCGATAGATTTTAAAGCTAAGTCTAAATTGTCGTGAGTAAAACTACCTGTAAATAGTTGGTTTGTATCAATATCTTTAACGTTAAAAGTGACATTGTATTGCCTTTCAAACTCGGCGAGAACTTCTTTAAAAGGAAGGCTTTTAAATTGGCTTTCGTTGTTAATCCAAGCGGGTTCGAAACGGCTGTCTAATTCTTCATGAATTATGTTTCCGTCCATAACTAAAAAACGGTCTCCAGCCTGTAATTTTGTTTCTTTTTCTTGGTAGCTTACACCAACTAAGCCTTCGTAACAAACAACTTCAAAATATTGATCTCTTTGTTTTACGTTAAATTGAGTACCATAAACCGCCACTGTTCCTATTTCTGTAATTACGCTAAAAGTTGCTCCAGTAGCCACTTTAAAAAAGGCTTCGCCATTAAGTTTAACTTTACGCTCGTTTTTCCATTTCTTTTTATTAAAACTAAGTTGCGATTTGGCATTTAAAGTAACATGTGACGCATCGGGCAATTCAATAACTGTTTTTTGTGCAGATTGTGTAGAGATAGTGGTGTCTAAAGTTGTTGTATAGAAGTAAACACCTAAAAAAACTGCCAATATTGCAGCAATGCGCATTAGTGGTTTTAACCAATGCGTAGATCGTTTTTTCGTGTTTTTTAGTTTTGTTAAAACTTGATCGAATTCGATAGCGGTATTAAAGTCTTTGTTTTTAAACGCCTGTAAACTTTTGTTTAGCTTGATTAAATCGTCGTAATCTTCAAGCTTTTTAAACGCTTCGAGATCCTGATGGTTTAAATCGTGATCCAGCCATTTCGATATTAACTTTTCTTTCTCCATAATTATTTTACACCTATATAACAGTTAATTTTTGTTTTCTCCTACCCTAAATATTGAGAAAGTATCATAATTCCTTAATATCCTGCCTCAATTTCTTTAAAGCCCCATAAATTCGTTTTTCAACGGCTTTGGTAGAAATCTCTAAAAGCTCAGCAATTTCTTTAAATCGCTTACCTTCCACACGATTCATCATAAAAGCGACCCGTTGTGCCTCGGTTAAATTAGCTAATGCCTTTTGTAACTTTTCATTGTATTCGGCTTCTTGCATTAAAAATTCAGGATCTTCATTAGTATATGTTTTTTGTTTGATTTGTTGGTGTTTTAGAACCACTTTTTGATGCGCAGCTTCATTTAGCATTAAATTATTTGCTGTGGTAAATAAAAAACTTTTAGCCTTATCTGGTGAAATTTTAGCACAATTTTGCCATAACTTGATAAAAGCGTCTTGTACCTTATCTTTCGGGTTTAGTAAGTCGCCAAATTTGTAGTACAAAAAGTTGTGTAAATCTTTGGCGTGTTTCGTAAAAAGAGAAGAAAATATACGTTCTTCGCAAATATTATCGTTTAAATTTTTCTCCATTTTTATTGGTGATTGGGATACGAAAATAAGGTTTTTTTACAATTTAAAATTAAAGTTTTTATAAATTAAACTAGGAGTTTTTAAAGTAAACTTGTTATATTATCGAGGTATCCCGTATGAACTAACATTAAAACCATGAAAATTAAAATTACAAAGCTGTTAATTGCATTTTTTTTTATGTTTACAGCCTGTCAAGAAGAGATTGTTGAAGTAACACTGCCCAATAATGCGATAGCACTTTCTGCTAATTCAACATTAACTAATTTGATAGAGGCTACTGCACTAATGGATGGCTCTGGCGATAATATAATTGATAACGCCAGTTGCATAAAAGTAAAATTACCTGTTACGGTACTGGTTAATGGGCAGGAAATTATTGTGAATTCTGAAAGTGATTTCAATGTGATTGAACAAATTTTTGATGAATTTGAAGATGATAATGATGAATTAGAAATTGTTTTTCCAATTACGGTAATTACCATGAGTTATGATGAGATTATTGTAAATTCTGAAGATGATTTAGAGGACTTAATTGATGACTGTGAAGATGAAAATGAGCTAGATGAGGATATAGAATGTATAGATTTTAAATATCCAATTTCTTTTTCTGTGTACGATGGGAGTTTCCAAGTTATAGATGTAATTACCGTTAGAAACGACAATCAAATGTATAATTTTATAGATCGTGTTGAAGAAGAAGAAGTATTTGCCAGCTTTAATTATCCAATTACAATGATTTTAGCCGATGCTACCGAAATTGAAGTTAATAGCAATCAAGAATTGGAAAATGCCATTGAAAATGCCGATGGCACCTGCGATGAAGACGACGATAACGATTATGATGACGACGATTTCACAAAAGACAGATTAGATACCTATTTAAAAACCTGCACATTAGTGGTGTATGGAATTAAAAGGAATGACCAAGATTATACAACACAATATAAAAATTATGCTGTAAGCTTTCGAGCCGATTCTGTTGTAGTAATTCAAGATACTAATGGAAATATTGAAACAGGCACCTGGCAAACAAGAGACAGTAATAAAGGGACGCTTTTAAATATGGAATTCCCAACCTTAGATGTTTTTAATTTAGAGTGGATTGTGCATGCGCTTTCAGAAGATAAAATTAGGTTATATCAAACAAACGATAATAAGATTCTTCTTCAAGAAAATTGTAATGTCGTTATTTAAAACACTTAATATTTCGATTTAATTTGTCGATATAAGGAGATCAAATACGAAACAAATTTGCTTGATATAAGCTGTCAGATTTTTATTTGGCAGCTTTTTTTATTAAAGTTTAACAGCATTTTTAATTTTTTATCATAACATAATGCTGAAACATCATAGTAATCTTGAGTACGTTGAAATAAGGAATTTTTTTTGGCTAAGAAGAAAGTAGGAGTTGCTAGAATGGCTTGTTGTAAAAGTTTAAAAAAATAACTGCAAAAAATCTATATTTTTTTAAATTCTAATGTTACATGATAATTTTAATAGGTTTGTAGCACAAAAGAATAAACGAAGCAAAGAAAAAACAAAATATTTCGCTATTTTTGTGCCTTTATTTTTAATTGCATAATAAAGCGGTAGCAAACCGCCAGTAAACCGAATACTCAAAAAGATATGTTTAATAATTTAAGCGATAAATTAGATAAAGCCTTACACGTTCTTAAAGGGCATGGAAGTATCACAGAAGTTAATGTTGCCGAAACACTAAAAGAAGTTCGTCGCGCTTTATTAGATGCCGATGTTAACTTTAAAATAGCAAAAGATTTTACCAATAGAGTAAAAGAAAAAGCTTTAGGTGCTAACGTATTAACAACACTTCAGCCAGGGCAACTCATGGTTAAAATTGTTAAAGACGAGCTTACCGAACTTATGGGTGGCGAAGCAGAAGGCATTAATCTTTCTGGCAATCCAACCGTTATTTTAATGTCTGGTTTACAAGGTTCTGGTAAAACTACGTTTTCTGGTAAATTGGCTAATTATCTTAAAAATAAAAAAACAAAAAAACCACTTTTAGTAGCTTGCGACGTGTATCGTCCTGCTGCTATCGATCAATTACACGTAGTAGGTGAACAGATAGGAGTAGAGGTTTTTAGTGACCGAGGAAACAACGACCCTGTCGCGATTTCGAAAGCTGCAATTGCACACGCCAAAGCAAATGGATTTAATGTGGTTATTATCGATACCGCTGGTCGTTTAGCTGTAGATGAGGCGATGATGACCGAGATTTCGAATATTCATAAAGCCATTCAGCCTCAAGAAACCCTATTTGTTGTCGATGCCATGACTGGGCAAGATGCTGTAAATACGGCAAAAGCCTTTAACGATACTCTAAATTTTGATGGTGTTATTCTAACAAAATTAGATGGTGATACTCGTGGTGGTGCCGCTATTTCTATTAAAACGGTGGTTAATAAACCAATAAAGTTTATTGGTACTGGCGAGAAAATGGAAGCTATCGATGTGTTTCACCCTTCACGTATGGCCGAAAGAATTCTCGGTATGGGTGATGTGGTATCGTTAGTAGAAAGAGCGCAAGAACAATTTGATGAGGTTGAAGCAAGAAAACTTCAGAAAAAAATTGCTAAGAATCAGTTTGGATTTGATGACTTCTTAAGTCAAATACAGCAAATCAAGAAAATGGGGAACATGAAAGACCTTGTTGGCATGATTCCAGGCGCTGGAAAAATGATGAAAGATGTGGATATTGATGATGATGCTTTTAAAGGAATTGAAGCTATTATTCATTCCATGACCCCAAAAGAAAGGTCGAACCCATCTATTATAAATGCAAGCCGAAAAAAACGTATTGGTAAGGGCTCTGGTACTTCTGTACAAGAAGTAAATCAGTTATTAAAGCAGTTTAACCAAATGAGTAAAATGATGAAGATGATGCAAGGTGGTGGCGGTAAAAAGATGATGCAGATGATGCAGGGCTTGAAGTAATGAACAGTTGTGGTTTATCGTCTTATTTTCAGTACATTGAGAAGGAAATATAGATTTTAAATAATTTTAACCTGCAAAAAGACATTTGATTTTGCTAGGGTTATTTTCGGTTTGTCGAAATTCTTTCTAAAAAAAGAAACCTATGCTTTAACAGATTAAATAAGAAGAAGTTCACCTTCAGTAGGTGCTCATCTTTCTGAGGTTTAAAAAAAATAGATATCCAAAACATTTTGTAAGTTAACTTAGAGTTACCGATGGCGAGAATACCAAAACCAATAGATAGATGTTGCATTGGCTGGTAACTATATTTCGCCTGAAGAGTATTCAAAATATTAAAAGAAGGCAAAGAAATAGGGAAGCTAATAAATAGGGAAGCTAATAAATAGGGAAGCTAATAAATTATATGATTAACAACCCGAGTAAATTTGGAGTAAAACCTAAAATTAATTAAACAAATGAGTAAGTCGATAGCTTTAAAACGGCGACTCTCGATTTAAAATAAATTACCGCAAGAGTGAGCCGCCAGAGTATAAACTGCTGCCACGACGGCGACTGAAAACTATTTAGATGACGATTTTAGACGGAAAAAAAACAAGCGACACTATAAAAGATGAAATAGCAAATCGTGTAAGCTCTATGGTAGATAAAGGTGAAAGAGTACCTCATCTTGCTGCGGTTTTGGTGGGATCAGATGGTGCTAGCTTGACCTATGTTAATGCGAAAGTAAAAGCATGTAAACGTGTTGGCTTTAATTCTACACTTATTGAATTGCCAGAAAATACTTCTGAAACAGATTTACTGAAGAAAATTGACGATTTAAACGCCAATGAGGCTATAGATGGGTTTATAGTACAATTACCATTACCAAAGCAAATAGACGAACAGAAGGTGTTATTAGCTGTACATCCAGATAAAGATGTCGATGGTTTTCATCCTACAAATGTGGGGAAAATGGTCTTAAGCTTGCCTACATTTTTGCCAGCAACTCCATACGGAATTATTGAACTACTGGAGCGGTATAAGGTTGAAACCTCGGGTAAAAATGTTGTGGTTTTAGGTAGAAGCCATATTGTAGGTCGCCCAATTAGTATACTAATGAGCCAAAAAAGAGCGGCTGGTAACGCTACAGTTACCGTAGCGCATAGCCAATCGAAGAACTTGATAAATATTACGAAACAGGCCGATATTATAGTTGCTGCCATTGGTATTTCTGAGTTTTTAACCGGAGATATGGTTAAAGAGGATGTGGTTATTATAGACGTGGGAATTACACGGGTTTCTGATCCATCTAAGAAAAGTGGATTTAGACTTGCTGGTGATGTGCATTATGAAAGTGTAAGTAAGAAAGCAAGTTTTATTACTCCTGTTCCTGGTGGTGTTGGACCAATGACGATTGCCATGCTACTTAAAAATACCTTGTTGGCCCGAGAAAGGCGTAACAATATGTAATCAAAATTATTGGCTTTAATTTTATGATACCGGTCTCTGTCTATAATGCGATTTTTTTAGCAAACAGAGTTAAATTTGGAAGTTTAGAGCATGTCGTGCCTATTTTATTGGCCGTTGTATTTGGCATTGTATTTATAAACTTCGCGAAACAAAGCTTAGATAAACAGAAACAAAAACGAGTTTTACATGTCTTTGCTTGTTGCATTTCGGGTATTGTTTTAAGTTTTCATTTGTATAAAATAAGTCTAGGTCATTATAATATTAAAACCGACTTACCTCTGTATTTATGTAGTATGTTGGCTTTATTGGTCCCCGTATTTACTTACTACAGAAAGTTTTGGATGTTCGAAATATTATTATTTTGGATTATTGCGGCAACAACGCAAGGGGTTTTAACACCAGATATTCCAGAAGGTTTTCCGAGTTTTGATTACTTTAGGTATTGGGTGGTACACTTGGGACTTCTAATCATTATTACATACGCCATTTTTGTGTATAGAATGCGACCTAAATTTAAAAGTGTTTTTAAATCTTTTGTTGCTTTGCAAATATACGTGGTGCTAATTATGCTTATGAATGACGTTCTAGATGCTAATTATTTTTATTTGAATGAAAAACCTGAATCGGCTTCTTTATTAGATTATTTTGGTGAATGGCCACTTTATATTGTCGTGGTACAATTATTAGCAATTCCTTATTTTTTACTAATCTACTCTAGTTTTTTTTGGTTTAAAAAACGATTTAAATAGCTTGAGGTATTATTTTGCAAATAGTTGCTCGGCATGCTTAAACGCTTTAAACTCTAGAGCATTACCAGAGGGATCATAAAAAAACATGGTGGCTTGCTCGCCTATCAAGCCCTCAAATCTAATATAGGGGTTAATACCAAATTAGCCATGCCATGCCGCATATAATTCGTTTCTTTTTCGCCCATATTTCGGTATAAAATAAAACCATAACTCAGGCTATGCTTTGATTTTCTATCTCATCTGAACAAAAAATAATTCAAATTAATAATACGACATTTCAAAACTAAATTGGTATAATAATAAATTTAATGGATTTGTTCTTTAAATCTTCCGCGAAAGCGTGAAAAGTGTTCCAAGGTAAAACCACACCAAAATGGGGCACTGGGACGGCTTTACCATCTACAGCATTAGTGTTTAAATCCCGGTCTGATTTTGGGGAGTAATGAATGACTAACTGATGCCCGAAAAAATTAAAATCTACCCAATGCTCGCTACTTCGTCCTTCTTCACAATTGAGAATGTCGCGATAAAATGTTCGGCAGGTTTCTAAATTATAAACCGGAATGGCAAGATGAAAAGGATAGTTTGAATCCATAATCTACTGTTTTTTTGTATTCGTAGAAGGGGTATATGCTTTAGTAGATGTACTAATTAAACGATTTAGTTCATCTAGCTCTTCTGGTCTAAGTTCTCTATACTCACCAATAGGAATATCTAGTTTTATGTTCATAATCCTAATGCGTTTAAGCGTTTCGACTTCGTAATTTAAATATGAACACATTCTACGAATTTGCCGATTTAAGCCTTGAGTTAATACAATACTAAATGTACGAGAGTTTATTTTTTTAACCACACATTTCTTTGTTGTTTTGCCTAATTCTTCAATAAAAATCCCACCCGACATGCGGTTTATGAAGGTTTGAGAAATTGGTTTATCAACAGTAACTATATATTCTTTACCATGATTATTATCGGCTCGTAAAATTTTGTTCACGATATCACCATCATCAGTTAAAAGAATTAAACCCTCGCTAGGTTTATCTAATCTACCTATGGGAAAAATACGTTTAGGGTAATTAATATAATCGATGATATTGTCTTTTTCTACACTCGTATCTGTTGTGCAAACAATACCAACGGGTTTATTAAAAGCTAAATAAACAAAGTTTTTTTTGGTGTTTTCTATTAGATTACCATCAACATGCACGACATCGTTTGGAGCGATTTTTGTGCCTTTTTCAGGTACAATACCATTAATGGTAACTCTACCTGCTTCAATTAACTTATCGGCTTCTCGGCGCGAGCAATAACCTACCTCACTTAAGAATTTATTAATACGTTTTAATGTGTCGCTCATAGTACAAAAATACAATAATTTTAATCGCTTATAAACTCTATGATATGATTGTATACCTCTTTAGTTCTAAGACTGTGGCCAAATCCAGTAGTTTTTATTAATTTGTGTTTTTCAAAATGTTTTTTTATCTCTAAAGCATCTTTAAACGGAATCACTTTATCTTTTTTGTCGTGAATTATAAGTACTTCGGCATCAATATTTTTCGAGAAGTTCGCGATGGTAAAGTGCTCTGGGAGATATCCAAAATGCTTAACAAAATATTTGTTTATCGATTTTGCAACGTTTTTAGTGTAGCCCATCATGTTGATATAATTATCAATTAATCCCACAAAATTTGAAGGCGCCCCCAACAAAATTAATTTTTTAATAGAGGAATGGTTGTTGTTATGTATGGCAATCGCACTTGCTGTACCGCCAACCGAATGGCCAATAACAATGTCTGTTTCAAAAATTTCTAAAGCAGCATGAATGCATTCTGAATATAATAACGCATTAAAAGTTTTATTTCCAGAGTCTCCATGAGCGGGTGCATCTAAAGCAATAATATTATAATTAAGCTTACGCAGTATGCTTACCAAATCTCGCCATCTGGCGGAGTTACTTTCCCAGCCATGGGCGAGCAAAATAGTTTCTTTATCACCCACCCAATGGTACGTTTTTATGGCCATGTTTTTAAAAATCAGGTCTCTTTTTATTGCAGCTTCAAGATCCTGTTTTTGATTTTCTTTTAAATGTCCTTTTCTAGGTTTCGAAAACAAGTAAATGGCAATTTTTGAAGCTAAAGCGGGTGAAAAAAGACACAATATATTTATAGTAAAACCAATAATTTTTGGAATTTGTTTTTTCATGACTTATGCTCTATGTGCTAAATCTATCGAAAACGCGGGCATACATATAGCAATATATTCGCAGGATTCTGAAAAGGGATTAGCGTATTGTACTTTTGTGTTTTTTTCAATTTTTATAGACTCCCCAGCATTTAAAACTACTATATCACCATCGACAATAAATTGTTTTTTACCTTTAATGATGAATGTGTATTCGTCGAACTCTGGGGTTTGATGGGGCTCGCTCCAACCAGGTGGTGCAATCATGTGAGCGATGCTTAATTTGGAATTGCCAGTAGAGGCGATACCAAAATGTTCTTTTATAACTTTACCATCTGTGGTTGGAACCACAAAAGGCCTGTTTTGTATGGTGTATTTTTTTTTAGACATGTTTATATATGGTATTCGTCGCTAAGTTTAAGCTTTTATTTTAGATTAAAACGCATTTTATTTTAAGGGCTTTTTTTTAATCATGCCGCCTTTTAAGTCCTTTACAACGCCCATAATAATAAAAGCATTGGCATCAATTTTTTCAATCTCGGTATGCAGTTTTGCAAGCTCTAATCGGGTTACTATAATATATATAATATCTTTATCGAAACTTTGTCCGTCTTTTCTATAGCCGCCTTTTCCAGAGTAAACGGTACAAGCCCGCTGCAGTTTATTGGTAAGCATTAGGCGTAACTCTTCATGTTTGTTAGAGATTATAGTTACTCCTACATATTCTTCGACACCATCAACCACAAAATCTACGGTTTTAGCTGCAGACAAGTAGGTTAAAATGGCATACAGTGCTACTTCAATAGACAATACGTAAGCACCAACCGAGAAAATAACGATGTTAATTAGTAACAACACGTCGCCAATAGTTAGCGATAATTTTCTTCCTAAATATATAGCGAGAACTTCTGTGCCGTCAATAACACTGCCCCCACGCATAGACATACCAATCCCTAGACCAAGAAAGAAACCACCAAATACAGCAATTAACAATTTATCTTCTGTAATAATGGGGTACTCAACAAAATGAACAACCAACGCTAAAAGTGAAATGGCTAAAACACTCTTTAATGCAAATTTAACACCAATGGTTTTAGAGGCAAGAAGTAAGAAGGGTAGATTTACGAGTATTAATAATAAGCCGAAATTAACAGTGGTTATATGTTCTAACAAAAGCGATATTCCCGTAGCACCTCCATCAATAAATTTATTAGGAAGTAAAAAACCTTTTAAACCAAAACCTGCTGAAAATACACCAATAGTAATATATATAAACTCTTTAACGGCATGCGTAAACTCAACTTTTAATTTTCTAACAGCAGGGACGAGTTCTTCGGTATTTATTGGGACGCCCGTGTTTTTATCTTCAAGCCTTTTGCGAGCGACTCTTACTAATAGCTTAGAGATAAATGAATTCATTGTGTTTATGTTATAAGTTATTCCAGTTTAAAAAGAAATATTTCACTTTGGCATGATCTGGAATTTGCGCAGCTTCAATATTTATATTCATATCGAAGCGAATGTTTGCAGGTAATTCTTTTTTATCGATGGTGAAAGCAGCATTAATGCCGTCTATAGAAATTACAATCGAATTTATTAGGTTATTTATTCTCGAAATCTTGTAATTCGCCTCAATGTCTTTAAAAGTGCTTAAAGTTGTTATATTTTTATCCGTTTTATAGCGTGGGTCAAAAACTTGAATACTCTTTATTACAGAGGTAGAATCTAAGGGTTCTCTGGGCGTTAGAGCTAAAAGTAGTTTACCGCTTTTTTCAAAAATTTTTATATCACCAACGCTTCCGGTGAATTCGTCGCCATTAATTAGATTGACTATAGAATCTTTACTAAAAATCTGCTTTAAATCTTTAATTTGAGTCGTGTCGGTAAGTAATCCTATATGTTGTTTACCAATTAAAAACGGGTCTTGTTTTTTTTTACAACTGGTTATGAGTACAGTTAAAGATATCAGGCAAAAAATAATTTTTTTCATGTATGTAGTTTTGGTTTAAGTCTTATTTTTAAGAGATACTATTTTTTTAAAGCTTTATTTAACACGCCAAAAACACTTCTACTAAAAGTAGCACTCGTGAGTACTTTTACTATGGGATTAATACGGGTACTTTTTCGTCGACTGGTCGATGAGCGTTGTTTAGCTTCTTTTTCTTGATACGCTTTTTCTTTAGCGGCTTCTTCTTCGGCGAGTTTAATTTTTTCGTTAAGCATTTCGTATGCACTTTCTCTATCGATGGTTTCATCGTATTTTTCGACCATTTTAGATTGTGAAAGTAAAGTATTTAATTCGCTATCGGTTAAAATATCCATTCTGCTCATGGGCGCTCGTATTAAGGTGGCGGCTAGAGGAGAAGGTCTCCCTTTTTCATCTAAAGCCGACACCAAAGCTTCGCCAGTGCCTAAAGATGTTAAAACCTCGGTGGTATCGTAAAACTCAGAATCTGGATAATTTTGAGCTGTGAGTTTTATGGCTTTTCTGTCTTTGGCTGTAAAAGCACGTAAAGCATGTTGTATTTTCAAACCTAATTGCCCTAAAACAGCTTCTGGGACATCGGTTGGGTTTTGGGTTACAAAATACAAACCAACACCTTTACTTCGTATTAACTTTACAATACTCTCAATTTGGTCAAGTAGGGGCTTAGAGGCTTCGTTGAATATTAAATGTGCCTCGTCAATAAACATAATAAGTTCTGGTCTTTCGCTATCGCCTTGTTCTGGAAATGTTGAATAGATTTCGGCTAATAAACTCAGCATAAACGTAGAAAACAGTTTGGGTCTGTCTTGAATATCGGTAAGCCTTATAATGTTGATAAAACCTCTGCCATTTTCATCGATTCGCAATAAATCTTGAACATCAAAGGAGGTTTCTCCAAAAAACAAATCGGCACCTTGTTGTTCTAACTCAATAATTTTTCTAAGAATAGCACCAGTTGAAGCTGTTGAAATCCGACCATATGCCTCTGCAAATTCTTCTCTACCTTCGTTGGTAGCGTATTGTAAAATTTTCTTAAAATCTTTTAAATCAAGAAGCGGATATTTATTAATATCACAATATTGAAAAATGACTGAAACGATTCCAGATTGGGTTTCGCTTAAATTTAAAATACGAGACAGTAAAACAGGGCCAAACTCACTCACCGTAGCTCTCAACCTAACACCATGTTGCTCTGAAAGAGTTAAAATTTCAACAGGAAAAGACTTGGCTTCAAAAGGTAAACCAATTTTTTCGTGGCGTTCATCAATTTTTGGATGCCCAGGACTTGCCTTTGCTAAACCACTTAAATCGCCCTTAATATCCATAAGTAACACAGGAATACCTTTTTCACTTAAATTTTCGGCTAAAACTTGAAGTGACTTCGTTTTTCCAGTACCCGTAGCACCTGCAATTAAACCATGCCTATTCATGGTTTTAAGAGGAATTTTTACGTGGGCACCTGTTATCGCTTCACCATCTAGCATAGCGGCTCCAAATGGAATAAAGTCACCTTTGGTTGTATAGCCTTCTGTTATGTGTTTATAAAACGCGTCTTTTCTACTCATGCCTTAAAAATTTCGATAAAAGTAAAGCAAAAATGAAGAAGAAAAAAATAGAGCTTTTAGAATTTGCGGACTTTTTAATTCAGAATTTTTTGAATAATTGAGATGAAAATCGAAATACAAATCACCTTTTATTTGAACGCTATTTTTTTGACCTTCAATTGACACGAATAAATTTTATTTTGAAATATATCTATTCTGGAATTTGTATCTTTGCAAACTTATGAAAAAAGAGATAGAACTATTAGTAAATAAAGGTGAAATGCTGCCGTTAATGGAGGAGTTTTACACCATACAAGGTGAAGGTTTTCACAAGGGTACCGCGGCATATTTTATAAGGCTAGGGGGCTGCGATGTGGGGTGCCATTGGTGCGATGTGAAAGAGAGTTGGAATGCCGATTTACACCCACCAACAGAAACCGATAAAATTGTACAAAACGCAAAAAAATACAGTAATACCATTGTCGTTACCGGAGGCGAGCCCTTAATGTGGGATATGACGCTTTTAACCTCGAAACTTAAGGCCGAAGGTTTAAAAACCCATATTGAAACCTCTGGCGCTTACAAATTAACAGGTAATTGGGATTGGATTTGTTTATCGCCAAAAAAAATGAAGTTGCCTAAACAAGAGGTTAGCGATAAGGCTCATGAACTAAAAGTAATAGTTTACAATAAAGATGATTTTCGCTTTGCCGAAGAACAAGCGGCTCGAGTAAATAAAGATTGTATTTTATATTTACAACCCGAGTGGAGTAAACGCGATAAAATGGTTCCAGAAATTGTGGATTACGTGATGAAAAATCCAAAATGGAAAATATCTCTACAAACTCATAAATATCTTAATATACCTTAAGCTTTTAAATTAATAGTTGTTTTGCCCTATTGAAGTACTATTTTTTTTGAGGGATTACCCATTTACATACTTCGTGCTAGCACAGAGCAATTTTTTAAACTTTTGTAAAAAAGTTTTAGATCTCATTTAAGTTGTTTTAGTGTTATAAGAAGGTTGAATAAATTTTGTATAAATCGGTTTTCACCTTACAAAGATTCAGCAGTATACCTTGTTTGTAAAAGAACGCTGTTTTTTCTGTGAATACCACCAGACCAAGGGGGTTATACTATTTCCCAATTAAAACTACTACAATAAATGCCCTTTGTTTTTTTTGTATTTATATAAAGATAATCCTCAGCCAATTCCATGACTTCGTAATTATAATTCGCACACTTAAATAAATATATATTTTCATTACCGTATTTTTAATTATTATGGTGTATTACGCATGGAGAGCCAAATGGAAACCGTCTTTTTTTCAAACGCAATAATGATTTTAATTACTACTTTCATTATTTTTTTATTATATTTATAACCCTTCAAGTCTTTTAATTAATAGCCTAAAAAAGACTTATGATTACGAAAACACCTTCTAGCATTGTAGTACTTTTATCCTTTTTGAGCTGTTTTATCTTAAATATTTATAGTCAAAATTCTTCTAACACTCCTATTGACAGTCTTTTAATAAAACTCAGTTCTGAAAAAAACCAAGAAAAAAAGTTAGAAATCCTTAACGATCTCGTTGATCTCGCTTTTCAATCCGATTTGAATTTAGCTAAACGATATGCTAGAAAGGGTGTCCAATTGGCCGAACAAAGCCAGCATAAAATCTGGCAACCTAAATTTTACGAAATGCAAGGTAGAATGCACGCCAATCTTTTGGAACTAGATTCGGCTTCTATTAATTTTGATAAAGCTCTAAAGGGTTTTACTGAAATAGACGACAAAAAAGGCCAAGCCACTACCTATTTTAAAATAGGCTGGGTACATAAACGGCAAGGTAATATTGAAGCAGCCTTAAAGGTCGATTTAAAAGCCCTAAAACTCATGGAGTCCATAGATGATAAATTAGGAATTGCTGGTGCCTACAATCGAATTTCGGAAGATTTAACGAAACAAGGCCGACTTGAAGAAGCCTACGAATATGCACTAAAAACCATTACCCTGTGTAAAGAACAAAACTTTAACGAAGAACTGGCTTATGCCTACACCGCTGCTGGAGATACCCAAATTGCTATGGGAAATAGTGAAGCTTCTTTTGGATATTTTGATGAAGCTCTAAATTTGGCAAAATCACTTAATTTTTCCATTTTCGATATTATAAATTTCTCAAATAATCGAGCAAATGCTTTAAAACGTATGGGGAAATACGATGAAGCTAAAGCGGCATACGAAACGGCATTATCTACAGCACAAGATGTAAATTATGGCAATGCCATATATGTAATTACGGCCAATTTAGGCGAAATTAATTTGCTTTTAGGCGATTATGAAGCCGCTTTAAAATATCAGTTGCAAACAGTAGCCACACAAGAATCTCAAGGCGATGTGTCCAATTTAACAGAAAACTACCATCATTTAAGCACTATTTATGAGAAATTAGAGAATTATCCGTTGGCCTTAGAGTTTCAAAAAAAAGCGCTTGTTATGCGCGACAGTACGGCAAAAATAGAAAGCGACAAAACCATGTCTGCTTTAATGACACAGTTTGAAACCGAAAAGAAAGATCAAACCATTAATGCCCAAAACACCCAAATAGCACAACAACGGAAAACACAAATACTTTATATTGCCATTGCAACTATTTTTGCTTTGGGCTTATTAGGCATGTTTTTTAGTTTTAAAAATATTAGAAAAAAACGTGAGGCTTTACAAACTTTAAATGAAGCACTCGATGCCAAAAACAGACAGAATGAATTGTTGTTAAAAGAAATTCACCATCGGGTAAAAAATAATTTAGAAATGGTAAAGGGGTTAATAGCCTTACAGTCTGCTCATTTGGAAGATTCGGCAACTAAAGATGCCATGATTGCGAGTCAGAATCGAGTGCAATCCATGGGGATTATTCACCAAAAACTCTATCAAGGTACTAATTTAGGGGCTATAGAAATGAAAGACTACTTCCTAAATTTAGGCGATGGTATTTTAGATTCTTTTGATGCAGAAAATAGGGTGCAAATAGAATGTATCATGGAGCAATTGGAATTGGATGTAGATACAGCCGTTCCCATAGGTTTAATAGTGAACGAGCTATTAACCAATGCCATAAAATATGCGTTCCCGAATACAGAAAACGGTAAAATATCCATTCAATTAGAACAAAAAGCCAATGATATTTTGCACTTAAAAGTATCGGATAATGGTGTGGGGAAAGTTTTAGGTGGCGCAGCAAAAGGCACTGGTTTTGGTTCGCAACTTATCCAGTTATTAACGCAACAGTTAGATGGCATTATGCAAGAAAGTAATGAGAAAGGCACATCGGTTTCATTTCAATTTAAACACCAAAAAGCGGCATGATAGAGCAACCTGTAAAAATATTAATTGTAGAAGATGAGATGATTATTGCTGCAAATATTTCATTACAGCTTACCACATTAGGTTATGAAGTTACTGGTATTATTTCACGTGGTGAAGAAGCTCTTGTTCACATAAAACAAAATCAACCAGACATTGTTTTGATGGATATTCAGTTAAAAGGCAGGCTTGATGGTGTGGAAACCGTTAAAATGATGCAACAGGATTTCGATATTCCAATTATCTACCTAACGGCCAATGCCGATGATGGTAATTTTAACCGAGCAAAAAAAACGCATCCTTACGCTTTTATTTCTAAGCCTTTTAAAAAACTAGACTTAAAGCGTGTTATTGAGTTGACTATAAGTCAGTTTGAAGCTAAGGAAAACAATGGTAAATCTTCTATTGATATGCCTATTTCCCCATTTATTTTAAGCGACTGCATTTTTGTTCGTCATCATGAAAAAATGGTAAAAGTGGACATTAAAGATATTCTCTATATTGAAGCAGAACGTAATTATTCTAGGATTCACTCTAAAGATAAAGAATATCTTTTGGTTACGACTCTTAAAGATATGGACGAAAAATTGCCAGTAAATCTTTTCTTAAGAATTCATAGGTCGTTTATTGTAAACATCGCTCATATAGATGAGATAGCAACGAGTCATGTGGTTATTTCAAAAAAAGCCATTCCTTTAAGTAAACGGCTTAAAGAAGAATTACTTAATAGATTGCATACCATTTAATTTAAACAATTCCCCGATAAATAAAATACTAGTTTCGGACAAATACGAGCTACACTCATCCTAGTGTATTTGCTTTTTTTATTGATTATCAGTTATTTAGAGAAGCGCTAAAAAGCGTGACCTTATTAATTAATCATTAAAAACAGAAATTATGAAAGCTATTAAAACCACCATCTTGTTAGCCGTTCTCTTAGTGCTAACAACAACCCTCTCTAATGCACAAAACCAATCGTTTTGGGTTCATGAAGACCAAGTAAAACCATCAAAACAGGCCGAATACGAAAAAGTAACCAAAGACTTTGTAGAGGCTTGTAAAAAACACGAACTGAAAGATGCAAATTGGGCAGCAGCTCGAGTAGATAACGGCACTTATATAAGTATTGTACCCATTGAAAATATGGCCGATTTTGATAAAAACCCACTTGCGCCTTTAATGGAGAAAATGGGAGAAGAAAATTTCTGGGCTATTTTTAAACGATTTGATGCCTGTTACAATAAACATGGCGACTATGTGGTCCATTTAATAGAAGACCTCTCGTATATGCCAAATGGTTTAATGTCTAATACGCCTGGGAAAGATTACCGCAAATGGCATTACCTTTATGTAACGCCCAGTAATGCGCAAGCACTTCACACAAAAATAAAAGAAATAAAAGCCCTTTATGAGAAAAAAGGTTCTAAGGAATACTTTAGAATGTACCGCAGTGGCTTTGGCAGCATGGGCGACTATTACCTGGCTTCTGTCTCAGCAAAAGATGAGCAGTCTTACGCAAAAACATAAGACGAAAACAACGTGCTTTTAGGTGAAGAGGGAAAAAAATTGTTTTCAGAAATGTTTATGCTTCTCGATAAATACGAGGTAAAAACCGGTAGAATGAGACCAGATCTAGCTTATACAGCAAAACAATAACCAACCAAACCAAAACCTACTGGGGCTTGTGTTTCGGTAGGTTTTAAAAAAAATAAAGTTTAATAAATCCCACACCATGGTTGTTCTAATCAAAAGTCCATAAAAATAAATAGATCATGAAAAAAGTTGGCATCATTGGTGGTTCAGGATTTATAGGAAGCCACATTACCAAAATATTTTTAGAAAACGGCTTCGAGGTTAAGGTTTCAACAACAGATATTTCTAATGAGAATAAATATCAGCATTTAATGTAATTAAAAAATGCTGAAAACTTACATATCTGCGAATTAGATGTAACACACAAACAGCAATTAAGTGAGTTTGTTTCCAACTGCGATATTTTAGTGCATAGCGGCACACCGTTTCAACTGGACTTTAAAGATGCAAAAACCGAATTGATTGATCCCACCATTAAAGGAACCAAAAATGTCTTAGAGGTAGTTAAGGGTGTTTCGACGGTTAAAAAAGTGGTTATTATGTCGTCGGTTGCAGCATTTAATACCAATTTTCCTTTGCCTCCTAGCGGAAGAAATCAAGCCGATACTTTTAATGAAACCGATACGCCTTTAATGAGTGCAGACAGCCATCCGTATGCCCAGGCAAAATTTATGGCAAACCAAACAGTAAATAATTTTATTGCAAAACATCCTCATCTCGATTTCGAAATTACAAGTGTTTCGCCAGTTGCTGTTTTTGGTAAATCGTTGTCGCAAAGAGCAGATTCCACATCAATGGGCTTGCAGTATGTAATTAAAAACAACCTGCTGCCCAATGCCTTCATACAAATGCTTTATGATATTGATGTTGAAATGGCTATTGTTAACGTAAAAGATGTTAGGTATAGTGTTTATAAAGCTGCGACAATTTCAGGATTACATGGTAAAAACTATTTGCTTAGTAGTGAAAGTTACCCCATTTCAGATGTGGGATTAATGCTGAATAATAAAGCATCAAAAAATTCACCAAAAGTCATTTATCAAAATCAAAAGGCCGTACAGGACTTGGGTATAACTTTTCAATCGGTAAAGGAAACTTTAAAACAGTACAACCTTTAGCAGCAAACTTACAAATGTTCTGAATAAGAAAGGAAACAGGATTATTACTAACCTGTCTATTCACGCAGGCATAAATTTTAAATATTATGAAAAAAGTAATTTTATTAATGCTTGTATTACCGCTATTGGCTATCGCGCAAACGACCTCCGAATATGTGGTTTTCGAAAACGTAGTGCTTACCGCCAATCCTACAGAAATAAAACAATTTGAAGAAGGCATGGCAGCGCACAATAAAAAATACCACAGCGATAATGAATTTGGTGCACGCGTTCATCTTATAGGTAATGGCGCTAATGTGGGCAAATATATGTGGGTAATGGGACCATTGCCTTGGAGTGCTTTTGATAATAGACCCGCAGGAGACGGGCATGATTATGATTGGAATAATAACGTATTGGCTTATACTACGGGAGAAGCTAACCTAATCTATTGGAAATATAAAGCTGATTTATCAAATTTCTCAAAGGATTTTACAGTTAAAAACCTTTTGGTAGATTTCTATAATGTGAAACGATTTAAAGGTGCACAAACCATGGAGCTTCTAAAAAACATTAAAGAAGTGATGGTTGAAAAATTCCCGAATGAAAATTATGGCATATATATTAACGAGTTTCCAAGCACCACAGAAGGCCGCGATGTAGCCTTTATCTCTTTCTTTCAAAAGTCGGCATGGCTTGGTGAAGACCCAGATTTTTCAAAAAAGTATAACGAAGTGCATGGTGAAGGAAGTTTTAAAACTTTCCTTAAAGATTGGGAAGACGCAACAGAAGGAGTAGAAACCGAATTATGGATTAATCAACCCAAATTAGGCGGTATAGTGGATAGGGTTGAGGTAAAAACAAGACAATGAAAAGATGAACATTTTAAAACATACTAAAAAAACAGAGATTAATAAATAAAAACATGCTAATGAGGACAACAAAATATGTAGTACTAGGAATTCTATTAACTACCACCACTTCATTTTTAAGTTGTAATGAAAAAGTAAAAGAAGTTACACAAGAAGAAAATATTGATCTCGTTGCACATTCTAAAAGCGAAACACCAGAATATTTCCTATTGCGACCAGAAGTAGAAAAAGCCTATGGCTATTCGCACGCGGTAAAAATCGGGAATTCCATTAAAATATCGGGAGCTGTAAGTATGGATGATGAAGGCAACCCAACTGCGATTGGCGATTTGGAACAACAAATGAAAAACTGCTACGCCGATTTAGATAAAATCTTAAAACATTACGGCTGCACGTTTAATGATGTGGTAAAGGAAGATATTTTTACTACAGATATGCCAAAGTTTTTAGAAGTGGCTGCCTATAGAACTAAAATTTATACCAAACACTTCCCAACAGGTTCTTGGCTTGGCGTTAAAGAATTGGCAATTCCAGAATTTATGATAGAAATAGAACTGGAAGTGTATAAAGCTAACTAATAAACCAGCTAAAAACAAAATCATGGAAAATAATAAAAACCTTCAAATTATTGATACGATGAATAAAGCATTCGCAGCAGGCGATATGCCAACGGTTCTCGGCAATATAAACCCCAACATTGAATGGAACGAAGCGAAGGTAACAGATATGCGGATGGCAAGCCATATCGAGGGTCAGATACTGTTTTAAATGGCGTATTTGCTCGTCTGGTAGCCGACCACGAGTATTATATTGAAAGCTACAATAGCGCTCAACGATCTTTTAGTCAAATAAACATGCGGTAAAAATTTAAAACCTATATCCAATCCGTAAGTCAATAAAATCTGCTACATGTCTATGAGCTTTCAAACTAAAACCAGTAAAAATGCGTGTATTAAAATTATAAGTAAGACTGTAACGTTGATAAACATCGTCATTAATACGGTAATCATTAAAATAATAGATTCCCAATTCTTGACTAAAAGTCACGCGACCAATCCAAAACTCATGCCCAACCAGAGCAGCGGCTTGTATAAAACTGGCATTTGTATTGTTGAGCTCTATTTGCTCGCGACGCGAAAAATCAAAAATAAATTCTGTCCCGCCAGTTAAGGCACTTCTACCGCCAATCCATCGGCTGTATTTGCCCATAAAGCCCAATACATAAAACTTATCTTTTTCGCCTACTGTGGCGTTGCTCCAACCAGAAAAATGAACCAAAGATAGTCTTGTTTTGTTTTCAGGAGGCTCTCGCTTACCAATTTTAGATAAGTTTGGGTACTCGATTGCAGATAAACTTTTATTCATACCAAGACTCAGCGAGGGAAAGTTAAGCCCTTTGTTAGGAGCTCTTATGCCACCATTAGAGGTGTGATTATATTTTGCTGCCAAACGTATGTTCCATTGGTTGGTGAGTCTATAATTGATGCCAAACCCCACCATAAGAGCAAAACTTAGATGAGTACTGTAAGAATCGTTTTTCGGATTTTTAACAGCATCAAAAGGAGTTGTAAGATAAGCACCGCCCAAGCCCATTCTAAAAAAAAGATGGCTGCGTTTTTGTGTTTTAAAATACGGCTCAATATACCCCATGGCTAAAGCGCCTTTTCCCAAGACCTCAGGGTTATCCCAATTCCAATACCCTAAATCGACACCAACTCTTGGAAAACAATTACAAAAATCCCAGGCTTTTTGAGTGAGAAGGAGCTTACTCCAATCGATTGTAAGAGCTGATGGATGTGCACTATCTAAGTTTTTTAAAGATTCGCTGTGTTTTAAAATAAAGCCATAATCTAAATTTAAACCTATAAACGTTGGTCTGCTTTCTTTAAAAGTAGGGTTTTGTTGAGCGTCTAAGCTCAATACCATAACGGCATAAATAAAAGCAGTTAGAAAAATATTTTTCATGTTGTTTTAGCTATAGCTGAATTTGATTTCTATAAATATAATTATTTGATGCGTTGTAAACTAAAATACGTAGTTTAATAAGCTAAAATAGGGGAATGGTATTGGAATTAGGATTAGCCTAACTTTTAAAATGTAGCGTATAAACGTGTTTTGTTTTTTTGTAGTTTGAAACATGGTGTTTAAAAACCCAAAATCAAATCTAAACCACTTTTAAGCTGTTTTAAGCCACTTTGTAAATAATTAACAATTGTTAATAATTATTAAACAAAGGTCTTAAAAAGCTTTTTAAACGCTTTATAATTTTGTATCTTTGTTTGTATTCAAAAGGATGCTTAAACGCATCTTTTTTTTGTGGTCATTTTGTGGCAAAATAATAAAAAATAATAAACAACAAACGTTTTATAATGAGCGAAAATAGAGAAGAATTTAATAAGGACAACTATTCTGCAGATAGTATCCAAGCTTTAGAAGGCATGGAGCATGTGCGCATGCGTCCTTCGATGTACATTGGCGATACTGGTCCAGGTGGGTTACATCATTTAGTTTATGAGGTGGTAGATAATTCTATCGATGAAGCTTTGGCTGGCCATTGTGATAATATTAGTGTTATAATAAATGAAGATAACTCGATAACTACAGAGGATGACGGTCGTGGTATACCTGTAGATATGCACAAAAAAGAAGGTGTTTCTGCATTAGAAGTGGTTATGACCAAAATTGGTGCTGGAGGAAAATTTGATAAAGATTCTTATAAAGTTTCTGGTGGTTTACACGGTGTTGGTGTGAGTTGTGTTAATGCCTTATCCGAGCATTTAACAGCAACCGTTTATAGGAAGGGTGAAATTTGGGAGCAGCAATACGAGAAAGGTAAGGCTCTGCATCCAGTAAAAAAAATCGGTAAAACCGAAAAGCGGGGTACGGTGGTTACTTTTAAACCGGATCCTACAATATTTACCCAAACCGTAGAATTTAGTTACGATACTTTGGCTAATAGAATGCGTGAGTTGGCCTTTTTAAATAAGGGTATTACCATTCATTTAATTGATAAACGCTTTAAGAAAGAGGACGGTGAGTTTGAGGGTGAAACATTCCATTCTAAAGAAGGATTAAAGGAATTTATAAAGTTTTTAGATGGAAATCGCGAGCCAATTACAAGTGATGTTATTGCTTTTGAAGGAGAAAAAAATGGCGTCCCTGTAGAGGTTGCGATGATTTACAATACCGGGTATGCTGAAAATTTACACTCTTACGTAAATAATATTAATACCCGCGAAGGGGGTACACACTTATCAGGCTTTCGTCGTGGTTTAACACATACACTTAAAAAATATGCCGATGAATCTGGGATGCTTGATAAATTAAAATTCGATATCTCTGGAGATGATTTCCGTGAGGGTTTAACCGCCATTATTTCTGTAAAGGTACAAGAGCCTCAGTTTGAAGGGCAGACTAAAACCAAGTTAGGAAACCGTGAAGTTTCTGCCTCTGTGAGTCAAGCTGTGTCTGAAATGTTAACCAATTACCTTGAAGAACATCCAGACGATGCCAAAACCATAGTTCAAAAAGTTATTCTCGCCGCGCAAGCCCGACATGCAGCTCAAAAAGCTCGTGAAATGGTACAGCGTAAAACAGTAATGAGTATTGGTGGTTTGCCTGGAAAATTAAGTGACTGTTCAGAGCAAGATCCAGCAAAATGCGAAGTTTATTTAGTCGAGGGTGATTCGGCAGGTGGAACGGCAAAGCAAGGTCGCGATAGAGAATTTCAAGCCATATTACCATTGAGAGGTAAAATTCTGAATGTTGAAAAAGCCATGAGACATCGTGTTTTTGAAAATGAAGAAATTAAAAACATCTACACGGCACTTGGCGTTACTATTGGAACAGAAGAAGATAGCAAAGCCTTAAATCTGTCTAAATTACGATACCACAAAATTGTAATCATGTGTGATGCCGATATTGACGGTGCGCATATTGAAACTTTAATTTTAACTTTCTTCTTCCGTTATATGAGAGAGTTAATTGAAAACGGACATATTTATATTGCTACACCACCGCTATTCTTAGTTAAAAAAGGCGCAAAAAAGCAATATGCGTGGAGTGATGAAGAGCGTATAGCATTAATGGAAGAGTTTGGCGATGGTGCAAAAATTCAGCGTTATAAAGGTCTGGGAGAGATGAATGCCGAACAACTTTGGGATACTACCATGAATCCTGAGTTTAGAACTTTGCGTCAAATTCACATCGAAAATGGGGCAGAGGCAGACCGTGTTTTCTCTATGCTGATGGGGGATGAAGTGCCACCTCGAAGAGAGTTTATTGAGAAAAATGCCATCTATGCAAATATTGATGCGTAGATAGAACATAATTAACATTCTTGAAAAGAAGCTGTTTCATTAAGTTGAAACAGCTTTTTTTATTTATAGAGGCTATGATTATGTTTAAATGAGATACATTCCATGTCGTTCACTTCTTTGAATATTAAATTTCAATTACCACCACTAATTTGTAGGTGCATCTCATTTTAGAGGTGCCTATTAAACAAACTTAGATTTATGCCGAATTCTTGATCCTGTATTAGGTTGGGTAGAAAAACCAGAGGGAATTAAAACAAAAAAGCCAAGAAGAACGCTTAGCTTTTTTTGTGACCGGGCTGGGGCTCGAACCCAGGACCCTCTCCTTAAAAGGGAGATGCTCTACCAACTGAGCTACCCGGTCTTTTATTGTTCTAACAAGTGTTTCCTGTTAGCGGGTGCAAATATAAAATCTTTATTTAATTATACTAGAAAAAAATAACATAAATTTTAAATAAATTTAAAACTAGAAAAATCAATAAAAAACTTTAAAATTAAAGAACAAATATTATGTGCGCACGAGAAGATTCGAACTTCCACATCCTAAACGGATACTGGCCCCTCAAGCCAGCGCGTCTACCAATTCCGCCACGTGCGCAAATGTAGTTTTAAAATAAAAAAGTTAAGCAACTCGCTTAACTTTTTTAGTGACCGGGCTGGGGCTCGAACCCAGGACCCTCTCCTTAAAAGGGAGATGCTCTACCAACTGAGCTACCCGGTCTATAATTTCAAATGGCTAACCTTTGTTGCTGTTAGCGGGTGCAAATATAATAGCTTTAATTAATAAAACAATACTTTTTTAAAAGATTTTTTTGTTTTTTTGCCATAGCTAAACGTATGTTTTTAATAATCAATTTATAACGAAAAAATGATCATAATATTAATGGGTTATATGGCTTCTGGAAAATCAACTTATGGGAAGATTTTATCTAATAAACTAAATTATTCCTTTATTGATTTGGATGATTATATTGAAGAAAAGGAGAGTTTGTCCGTAAGTCGTATTTTTAAAACCAAGGGTGAAATCTATTTCAGAAAAAAAGAAACTGAATATTTAAATGCTCTTTTGAAAAACGAAACTAATCTAATTTTGTCTTTAGGTGGTGGTACACCCTGTTACGGAAACAATATGGACGCCATCTTAAAGGCCGAAAATGTTGTGAGTGTATATCTAAAAGCTTCAATTAAAACGCTAATTAATAATTTAAAAGACGAAAAGTCTCAACGCCCTTTAATTGCAGATATTAAAACAGACGAGTTGCTGGCCGAATTTATAGGAAAACACTTATTCGAACGCGCATACTTTTATAACCAAGCAGATAAAATAGTTGATACCGATAACAAATCTGTAGAAGATATCATTAAAGATTTGCTCTCGGCGATCATTTAAAACTTACTATTCTAGTACGGCCTTAAAGTTGCTGTCTTCTAATATTACATTGACGTGTTCATGTAATGATGTCGATAAAGAAATGCCCTTAAAATCTGCTTTTACTGGATATTTTTTATGATTTCTATTAACCAAAACCGCGGTGTTAAATTGTTTTAAAGGTACTTCTAGAAAGTGTTTTACGCCATAAATTAAAGTGGTTCCAGAGTTTAAAACATCGTCAATTAACACTAAAGATTTGTTTTTGTAATCGTTAACAGGAATCGAGGTGGTTATGGCTTCAAATGGATTTTTCTTGTCGATACTAACCTTACAAAGAATTGGTGTTATATCAGATATGTTTTCAAGTGCTGTTTTTAGTTTAGTTGCTAAAATGTAGCCATTTCGGTCTATGCCGGCTAAAATAACCTCGGTTTCATTTACATTATTCTCGTAAATCTGAAACGCAATACGCCTAATTTTTTGATTAATTTCAGTGTGATTTAGAATAATATTAGTTTTTGCAGTCATGGTTTAAGCG
This sequence comes from Oceanihabitans sp. IOP_32, assembly GCF_009498295.1. Taxonomy (NCBI): domain Bacteria; kingdom Pseudomonadati; phylum Bacteroidota; class Flavobacteriia; order Flavobacteriales; family Flavobacteriaceae; genus Oceanihabitans; species Oceanihabitans sp. IOP_32. Next base: position 3,082,087 of record NZ_CP040813.1, read on the forward strand.
CTTAAATTATAGTGTAAAATTACTTGTTTTATTTGATATTAAAGTTCATCAAAAAATGTATCGTCTGTAAATTCATCAATATCTCTACGATCTTTTTTGGTAGGTCTCCCAACACCTTTTTTTCTGTAATAATCTTTGGCATACTTTAAAAGCTCCTGAGCTTCAAATTGTTCTTTTGGTGTATTATCGGTGATATAAATAGCTACCAATTTAGCACCAACTCGACTTTCAGGAATATCGTTAACTTTTAATTTATAATTAATCTGATTTTTTCTTAATTCGACAATATCTTGCGGAAAAACCTCTCGGCTAGGCTTAGCCGCAGTATTATTAATTTTAACCTGTCCCTTTTTACAGGCCGTGGTCGCCATCGATCTGGTTTTGTAATATCTAACGCACCATAAATACTTGTCTATACGCATATAATTAATAATAAATTCAAATAGTATGGCTGTTATCTAAAAAAAGGATTCATCAAAAAAGATAAATCCTTTTTATTGAAAATTATAGTCTTTTAGTTTAATAGTTTAATTGAACTGATTTCATCATTCCAATTACGACCCCAACTCGCTCGACGTAGTCTTTTTAAGTTAGATATTTGTAAAGAACTACTGTTTCTTGCGTCTAGTACAAATGATCTACCGCCGTAATTAATGTGTTCATAGAAACGTCCATAACAGCTAGAAACTCTGACAGAACTGACTTTATCATTAGGTATATTACCAATAAACGCATTACTACCACATAAAACAACTTGATTATTTTGAAGAACTTTCCACATGGTGGAATCCGAAAAATTTCTTAATCTTTCTGAGTTTGTTCCATTTTGAAAATAACATCCATTATACTGAGGTCCTCCATTAGGCTTGGCAGAGTGCCAAGTAATTAAACCATTGTAATTACTATTACTATATATCCTTAAGGAATAAGGGTTGTCGTATGGACTTGAAACTTTTGAATAAGTACTTTTGTTAGTACTTGATATAGTATTCATATAAATTGAAAAATCTTTTTCATTATCGAATAAAATAAAGTTTTCATCATCTAAGACGTATGTAATTAATGATTCATTTCGATTATTTAAATCATTTAAAAATTCGAATGAATCATTTTCAATAGGAGTTTTTTCTCCGCTAGCTTCGTCCTTCACAAAGTAAATAGTAAATATTTCATTATTATAACTAAAATTTAATGTTTCAACAACCTCTTTTGCCTTGTTAGTTATTGAAGTTGTTTCTTCAACTGATTCATTGGAACAGGAGAAAAAAAGATTGAAATGATAATTAATGTAAGAAATTTGATTTTTTTCATGTTAAAAAAGTTTAATTGTTAATAAAGTATTATTGTATAAATATATTGCAAATAAAGTTCTTATTTTATTTTTAATGCGAAAATAATGTTAACTTTATTTGATTATACTTAATTATGCCACAAGACCAAAATTTATTATCTTTAAATAAAGGCTAAAGGTATGAATTTACTACATTTTATAGAACAATTCCCTGACGAAACCTCTTGTAAGGTTCATCATCGAGAAGTCAGGGTAAAAGAAGGTGTAATTTACAAAAAATGTAAAGGCACAAAACATTATTAGTTAAAATCAAAGTAGATGTGGCTATGTAGTGATTGTCGCTTCAGAACAACGCTTCGTAGTGGAACAATGATGGAATATTCCAACTTACCGTTTCGAACTTGGTATTTAGCTATGGCTTTCATGACTTTCAGTAAGAAAGGCATATCTGCTGTTGAGTTGCAACGTCAGCTTAATCATTCACGATATACCACGATACGGTCATTGATGCATAAGATTCGAACTGCGATGGGCAAGCGTGATGATCTATATAAATTAGAGGACATGGTTGGGTTTGACGAAGGCTACTTTGAAATAGCCACCAAAGAAAAAGACAAAAAGAATTTAAAGCGAGGTCTTGGTAGCCAAAGACAGTTTAATGTCGCTGTTATGGCTGAATCAACACCTTTAGAAAATCCTAAAACTGGTAAGAAATTAAGCCATTGTAGATATTTTTAAGATGAAGGTGCTTAATACGCACAAAAAAGAAGAAGTTAACACTACTATTACTGATAGCTTTGAGGATATCTCCATTGTTTTTAGTGACAAAAGCACATCGTATGTTGACATTTCGGACTACGTAGAAATGCATATTACAGAAAAAACAAGTAGAGAAACCACAATTTCGACGCTAAAGTGGGTACACATAGCTATTAGCAATGCAAAGCGGACTCTTTTAGGTATTTACCACAAAATCAAAGGTAAATATTTACAGAATTATCTAGATGAGTTTTGTTATAAATTGAACAGAAGATACTTTGGCGAGCATTTGTTTGACAGACTTGTTTTAGCTGTTAGTTCGCGATACTGGTATAAAGGTGTGTAATCAAATAACTTTATATTAATCTTAATTTATTTAAGCTTTATTAATATAAAAAAATAAATTATTTTTGACATCTAAAAATTAATAAATAGAAATGTATGAAATTAGTAAAAATAGCTTTATCTATTTTATGTTTAGCGGTTGGTTTTTTATCCTGCAATAAAGATGATGATAACAACGATATTATAGAAGTTGAAATAAGAGATAGAGGGGAGCAACAAGTAGCCGATAATGATTCTATTATTAAATATTTAAAAACACATTATTATAATTCTAGCGAATTAGCAGCTATTAGTAACCCTAGTATTGAGGACATTATTATAACCAAATTTATTTCGGGTACTGTGCCAGATGGTAATACGTTGTTAATGAATGCTGTTGAAAAAAAGACAGTTAATTATGCTGACACAAATTATGACTTCTATATGCTTAAATTAAATCAAGGAGGCGGTGCGGATTCACCATCGTTTGCAGATAGTATTAGAGCTCGATATGAAGGCATTTTACTTGACGATACCATTTTTGATAGTAGTTTAGGGGCACCATTAGATTCTGATTTAATTACTGAAATTGCAGTAGAAGGGTGGAGAAGAGTTTTTCCATATTATAACACAGCTGAAAGCTTTATTGAAAATAGCGATGGAACTATTAGTTATATAAATAAAGGTTTAGGTATTATGTTTTTACCTTCGGGATTAGCATATTTTTCTTCTTCTACACCAAGTTTTTCAGCATATTCTCCATTGATTTTTAAGTTTGAATTATTACAAATGGAACGAAACGATCATGATAATGATGGTATCCCTTCTTACTTAGAGGATTTAAATGGTGATGGTGAATTTACTCTTGATGATGACACCGACGGTGATGGCATTTCTAATTATCTTGATGTTGATGATGACGATGATGGAATACCAACAATTAGAGAGTTAAAACCTCGAACCTATTCTGTTAATACAAATGTAGGAGAACAGGAGCCCGTTTTAGAAGTTAAAGAGTTTGAATACAGCAGAACGGAAGCTGCTGGCATAATTACCATTAAAACGTTTACGGCTGTAGATTCTAACAACGATGGTATAGATGATTATCTGGACAAAAATATAGCTATTGAGTACACCGAATAATCTTTTATGATAAAGTAGTGAATAAAAAGCAACTTTTGTAGTCCTTCACACGTTTTCACAAGTTAAAAAAGAACCCGATTGATGGTTTAGTACCAAAATCGGGCTTTTTTTGTCTAATTATTGTCCCATTCTAAACCAATTTATAGATTTGGACAACTCTATTAGTCTTAAGACGGGTTTTTAGATTATGGGTGTTGAGAAAATTCATTACAATAGGGGAGAGGCTTAGTATGGTTTTACAGAATGCAAAACAGCACTAAATTTTTATCATTTGTGCGTTGTACATAAATGAATCTTTCCAGCGTTCAAAACGAATATCAAATTTATCGGAAAACACAAGATATTGGCATTTACCAATACTTTCGGGAGTACGAGTAACTTCAGCAAAATTATTGTTTCTAAATAAAAAGCCAGCATCTTCAACAATACACATTTTTAAGGCGTTTAAATTAATACCATTAAGATAGAACAGTTTGTTTAAACGTTTTGGGGTTGCAATTACAATATCGGTACCGTCGTATATGTCGTCGCGTTGAATGTCGATATTATGTTCGTCGTAAGCACAATATACACGTAAATTGGTGCCGCGTTTAAAGGCATTAAATTCCAACTCTAATTGTAATGCAGCTTTTTTGTCTTTTACAAAAATTAAAGCTCTAGGCGCATCGGCTTTAGCGTATTTTAGTTTCTGTATTACGCTAATAATTATGCTCGTGGTTTTCCCGCTTCCCTCTGGCGCTATTACAAACAAACTAGCTCCACTTTTTATTTTAGGTAGCAGTTGTTTTTGTAAGGGTAAGGGATCTTCAAAACCTTTGGAGTTAAGTGTATCTGCTAGAGGTTCTATTAATTTCTTAAAGGGCATAAAACGTTTTTATTTTGATGTAAAGGTAGTAAGTTTTTAAATAGCTAATCGCATTGGGAAAGCATGGATTTTAAAAAATAATTAGTTTACTTTTGCCACATGCAAAAAAACAACACGTTTAAATTAGAATTTGTAGCTTTAATGGCCTCATTAATGTCTCTTGTAGCCCTATCTATAGATGCTTTGTTGCCGGCTTTGCCACAAATTGGTCAAGATTTAGGAGTTTTAAATTCTACACACAACCAATTGCTTATTACAATGATTTTTTTAGGCTTGGGTTTCGGACAACTGCTTTTTGGACCGCTATCTGATAGTTTTGGCAGAAAACCTATTGTTTACATTGGTTTTACGGTATTTGTTGTGGCTAGTTTTATTTGTGTATCTGCAGTGAGTTTAGAGTTTATGATTGTGGGGCGTATTCTTCAAGGATTTGGATTATCGGCAGCAAGAAGTTTAAGTATATCTATGATTAGAGATTGCTTTAGTGGTAATTATATGGCTAAAATATTATCAATTGTCACCATGTTTTTTATTTTGGTTCCTGTAGTGGCACCCTTATTAGGTCAGTTTTTAATAAGTCGATTTAATTGGCAGTCTATATTTTATTTTAACTTGATATTTGGTATTCTTGTCATGTTTTGGTTTTGGTTACGCCAGCCAGAAACATTAAAAGAAGAAAAACGTATTAAATTTTCTTATCGTTTATTTATCGATGGTGCTATCGAGTTTTTTAAACATAAAGACGCCGTGGCTTTCACATTTATTTCTGGATTTATTACAGGGTCTTTTATGGTGTATTTAAGTACATCGCAACAAATATTTCAAGAGCAGTATAACTTGGCAGACTTGTTTCCATATATTTTTGCGAGTTTAGCGATTTCGGTCGGTTTTGCTACCTTTTTAAATAGTAGGTTTGTGGTTAAGTTTGGTATGACTAAAATAGCCTATGTTTCTTGTATTGCTTACACCGCTATATCGATTTTGTATGTTGTTATGTTTTCATCTGGTCAAAACCCAAATATTGCGGTTTTGTTAAGCTTTTTTGCTTTACAATTTTTTGCTGTGGGTTTTTTATTCGGGAATTTACGTGCACTAGCAATGCAGCCTTTAGGACATATTGCGGGTATTGGAGCCGCAATAAATGGTTTTGTTTCTACCGTAATGGCTGTTCCTATTGCAAATTTTATTGGAGAGTTTGTGAGTACATCGGTCTTACCTCTATTTATTGGGTTTTCGATATTTGGTTTACTTTCTGTTTTAGTTTTTGTAATGGTAAAACGTAAAGTTATTTTTGTAAAAATTTAGAGTCTTCTGTTTTTAGTTGTTCTACGGTATTAAATTTTTTTTAGCATTTGTATGATTTTCGTATATCATCGTATTGGCTTTAAATTTTGGCTTGATAAGTGTATAAGTCGTAATATCGACCTCGCTTTTTAATCAAATTTTCATGGTTACCGCGCTCTATAATACGGCCCGCTTCTATAACTAAAATTTGGTCTGCTTGCTTTATGGTGCTCAGGCGATGGGCAATTACAATAGTGGTTTTGTCTTTAATGAGTTTAGCTAAACTTTTTTGGATAAGCGTTTCGCTTTCGGTGTCTAAGCTTGAGGTTGCTTCATCTAAAATTATAATCTTTGGCTCTGCTAAAATGGCTCGAGCAATAGCTAAGCGCTGACGTTGTCCTCCAGATAGTTTTACACCTCTTTCACCAATTAGAGTGTCTAAACCGTTATCAAATCTGTCTGTAAATTCATTGACATAAGCCGCTTTTACGGCATTTTGTAATTCGGTTTCAGTAGCATTTGGTCTAGGAAACATAATATTTTCTCTTATGCTGCCTTCAAAGAGAAACTCATCTTGTAAAACAACGCCTAAATATTGTCTGTAGCTACTTAATTTTACCTTAGACAAATCTTGATTATCAATGGATACAATACCAGTTTTAGGTGTTAAAAATGTAGCCGATAAGCCTGCAATAGTAGATTTTCCAGATCCAGAACTTCCAACTAAGGCGGTTACAGTACCTGCGGGTGCAGTAAAGTTTATGTCGTGAAGTACCTCCTCATCTTCATTATAGGAAAAGGATACATTTTTAAACTCGATGGTACCTTGAAGTTCTTTTAGCGTGATTTTACGATCTTCATTGTCGTCTTCAGATAATTTATTCATTAACTCTTCGGTTCTATCTAAACCTGCTAAAGCCTCTGTTAATTGACTACCTATATTACTTATTTGTATTATGGGGGCAATCATAAAACCTAGTACTAGAGTGAAGAATAAAAAATCTCCTGTTGTCATTTCAGATTGAATCATATAATAGCCCCCAATTCCCATAATACCAGTGGTGGCTACACCTATTAAGAAAGTAGAAGCGCTTGTCATGAATGCCGTTGCGGTTAAACTCTTTTTTACATTTTTATAAAGTTTTTCTACCCCTTTTTCAAATACTAAATGCTCTTGTGCTTCGGCATTAAAAGCCTTAATAACTCTAACGCCAGCTAAAGTTTCAGTAAGTCTACCTGTGACCTCCGCATTAATTTTTCCGCGCACTCTAAAAATCGGACGAATATACTTAAACGCTTTAAGAGCGATATAACCAAATATGGAGAGTGGAATAAACACAAAAAGGGTCATCCAAGGGTTTATTTTTATTAAAATAATTAAAGAAATCACAGCTGTAAAAGTACCACCAACCAATTGCACGAGACCAGTCCCTATTAGATTCCTAACGCCTTCAACATCACTCATAATTCTAGACACTAAAGCACCAGATTTGGTGTTGTCGAAAAAACTTATAGGTAAGGTTAACACCTTTTTTTGTACTTGAGCACGCAATTCACTTATTAAATATTGAGCCTGTACGCCTAGTATTCGCGTTAATAAAAAGGATGTTACAGCTTGAATTGTGATGGCAGCAATTACAATAGCAATTAAAAAATAGAGATCTGTGTAATTCTTATTTGGTACAACATCATCTAATAAAACTTTACTTTGCCAGGGTAAAACTAAACCAGCCAAACTTTTAATAACTATTAAAACTAAACCCACAAAAATAAGGTTTCGCCTTGGCCAGATAATAGTTTTAAAAGCTTGAGAAATGGTGACTTTACGCGATATTTTAGTGGTCGATTTTCTGGGTTTCATTCTAGTGTTTTGGTTGTGTTTTATAATGGAAAAGCGTAGCTGAAAATGTAAAAATTAAAACCACTGCTATAGAGAGTGGTTTTAATTTTTATTGCTAATTTTTAATAATTTCACTAAGTTCGTTTTGACTTTTTAGCAAGTTTTGCCGCTTTTTTCTCCTTAGGGGTTAAAAGCGGTGCTTTTTTTGTGCTTTTCTTAGCATCATGTGACTTTGCCATAATATAATTAGCTTGATGGGTTCGCGAAACAAGATAGTATATTTAGCCCTTATTTATATGATGTAATGCGATATTTTAATGAAATTTGATGCCATACCAATCTGTTTTGTGTGGTGTTTAGCATATATTTACCAGTTATAATTGCAGAGCATATAAAAAACAAGTATGACCCTATGAAGTGTAATAAGAATAAAGAACTACATGATGTTAACCTGTTATACCAATGTAACCCTATAATATCGTAATAAATAACTTCTTTTTTGATTACTTTTCATCAAAAATAATTACCGTAACGATGTTATGCTATTAATTTTTCATTTCAATTAATCAAAAAATAATTCAATTTATTTACACGACATTACAAAGTTAAATTGGTATTAGAATATGGCTTTACTATATTTTTTAAATATGGTTATGACTTAAAAACTTAGTTAAAAATGAAAAATTCTATTGCTGAGCGGGTACGAGATTTTTTAAAATTATACCCTCCTTTTAATTTATTAAGTACCGATAAACTTTTTGACATAGCAAAAGAGGTTGTTATAATATACCTAGAGAAGGGAGACGTTTTATTTAAGGAGGGTACACGTTGTGATAATCACTTTTATATTATTCGAGAAGGTGCGGTGAGTCTCACTTATATTAAAAACCATATTCAAGAAGTGGTATCTATTAGTGATACCGGTGATATTTTTGGAGTACGGCCCTTAATTACTCAAGAGAATTATAAACTTACAGCCTCTGCCCATGAAGAATCTATAGTATATGGTATTCCAATTAAGAGTTTTCAAAAGGCATCAGAGCATAATTCTAAAGTTTATAAATATTTAATTACGGCCTTTGCCAGTAATAGTTACGATGCTTATACATCTAAGGAAACCAAAGAGATTTTTATCGATTATTTACCGAATAATTCACAGGATATTCCGTATTTTCAAACAGTAAAATACACAAAAAAGCCTGTAACATGTACTGCTAATTCCTCTTTACAAGACGCTGCTTTAAAAATGAGTACCAATAAAATTGGTGGTATAATTGTAATTGATGAGGCTAAAAAGCCTGTAGGTATAATAACCAATAGTGATATAACAAGAAAAATTGCAACAGGTTTGTTTTCCATTCATACCCCAGTATCCCGTATTATGAGCTCTCCTGTAATAACCAGTAAAAGGCATTTAACGGTTGCCGATGGACAATTAGAAATGATAAATCATAATATAGGGCATTTATGCATTACTAAAGATGGCACCGTGAATTCTAAACTCGTTGGGGTGTTAACGCAGCACGATATTTTAGTCACCTTAGGTAATAATCCATCGGTTTTATTAAAAGAGATTAAACGCGTTAATCGTACCAAGAAATTACGAAATATCAGGTTAAAAGCCAATGGGCTGCTTAAAAGTTATTTAGAACAAAATATCCCTATAACGCATATTATAAAAGTGATAGCGCAAATTAACGATGCTATTACAGTACGGGCAATCGAAATAGCTTTACCCAAAATGCCAACACCTCCGCCAGTGGCTTTCGCATGGATGGCTCTAGGAAGTCAAGGAAGAAAGGAGCAATTATTATACACAGATCAAGACAATGCTTTGGTTTTTGAAGATGTGTCTGAAGAAAAATACGAGGAGACTCAGGCTTATTTTTTAGAGCTCTCAAAACATATAACGAAGTCTTTGAATAAGATTGGATTCGAATATTGCGAAGCAGATATGATGGCGAGCAATAGAGAATGGTGTAAATCTATAACAGCATGGAAACACCAATTTAAAAATTGGATATTAAAACCAGATGAGAAAGCGGTTTTATTATCCTCGATTTTTTTTGATTACAACTTTGTTTACGGCGATCGAAAACTCACAGAGGCCTTAACCCATACTATCTTTAAAACTTTAAAAGAAACCTCATTATTATATGTGTTTATGGGGCAGAATGCTGTAAAAAGTCCGCCGCCATTAGGTTTTTTTAAACAGTTTCTGGTGGAGCAAAATGGAGAACAAAAAGATCTTTTTAATATTAAACATAGAGCACTTATGCCTTTAATAGATGCTGCTCGTTTGTTAATTTTAAGCCATGGGATAAAAGGCATAAATAGTACGTACGAGCGTTATGCAAAGTTGGCAGAAATAGAACCTTATAATAAAGAACTTTACGAATCTTGTTTGTATGCATTTAAAGCACTTACAAAGTTTAAAACAAAACAAGGCTTGCTGCATAATACTTCAGGGAAGTTTATTGATTTAAAAAGTTTATCTAAAGAAGAAAAGTTAAAACTAAAACGTTGTTTTAAGCCGATTCAAGAAATTCAGCAATCATTAACGTTTCGTTTCGATCTTAAAAATTTTTTGTAAATGAATTTGAATTGGTTTAAACCTAAAAAAAAGAATTATCCTGAATTCTGGAAGGCCTATCTTGATACTTTTAATAATACAGCGAAAACCACTATTGAAGATAGCAAATTTATAGCCTTCGATACAGAAACAACGGGATTTGACATAAAAAGAGATAGAATTTTATCTATAGGTGCAGTGTCTATTCTAAATAAACGTGTTGAGGTAGGAGGTAGTTATGAAATTTACTTAAAGCAAGAAATATTTAATCGGGATACCGTAAAAATACATGAATTGATAAAAACTGGCAATCGAAATAAAATAGACGAATTAGAGGCTCTTAAATCGTTTTTAAAATACATCGAAAATGCGGTTCTTGTTGCGCATCATGCTAATTTTGATAAAAACATGGTTAACGAGATGCTTTTACGACATGGTTTAGGAAAGTTAAAGAATAAATTTATTGATACAGGCCATTTGTATAACAAGTCTAAGCATATTATTTATCAAGATAATTTAAAAACACATTACACGCTGGACGATTTATGTTTAGAATTAAATGTGCCCAAGGTAGATAGGCATACGGCTAGTGGGGATGCTCTAATAACCGCCATTGTTTTTCTTAAAATCTTAGGGCGTTTAAAAAAACAAAATAACCTTAATTGGGATTACTTATTAGCGAATTAAAGATAAAGTTAGTGCTTGTTCGTAAAGTGTCATAATCCCATAATTACTTACGATATATAGACGCTTTTACTTCATTACGAAAAACAAATATTTAATTTTATGGCAAAAAAGGGCTGTACAAATAACGTTTATTAAATTTTTAATCTATTCGCTTTCAGGCGTTTTTTGTAAGCGTTTAATTCGTTTACAACTTTTGGAGCAAGAATAATGGTTGATATCATAGTTGGTATGGCCATTAAAGCAAATACGCCATCAATTAGATTAATCATCATATCCAGAGATGTGGTGGCACCTAAAATAATACTAGCAATATAAAAGTAATTATAGTAATGTTTATTGTTTGCGCCTATTAAAAAGGATAAGCATTTGGAGCCATAGTACGAAAATGAAAATAGTGAAGAAACACTAAATACAGCAATACAAACCAACAATAAATATTTGCCAAATCCCGGCATGGCATTACCAAAGGCATTGGCGGTAAGAGATACACCATTATCTGAAGTGGTTTCCCAAACTCCAGTAACTAAAATAGCTAAAGCCGTTAGTGTGCATACAATTAGGGTGTCTATTGCGGGGCCCAACATGGCTACAAGACCTTCTCGAACTGGTTCGTTTGTTTTAGCAGCTCCGTGAGCCAAAGGCGCCGTACCAATACCTGCTTCGTTTGAAAAAGCACCGCGTTTAATACCTAATAAAATTAAACCTCCAACAAGCCCCCCAAAAAACGCATCGCCTTTGTAATTATTGGCAGCAAAAGCATCAGTAAAAATCATTGTGAAATACTTAGGTACAACATCTATATTTACAAATAGTATGATAAGTACAGATACAAAATAAAGTAAAACCATAAAAGGAACGAGTCGAGATGCTGTTTTACTAATTCTTCCAATACCACCTAGAATTACAATTGCGGTTATATTAGCTAGTGTAAAGCCTATTATTAGGTTAGAGTTAAACCCGACCTCGACATTGTTAGGTCGAAGCAAAATATCATTTATGGCTTGCGTAAGTTGGTTAACATTAAAAACGGGTAAAGCACCAATTAACCCACAAACACTAAACATAATAGCTAAAGGTTTCCAGTTTTTCCCCAAACCTTCAATAATAAAGTACATAGGTCCTCCTTGCAACTCCCCGTTACTGTCTTTACCTCTAAACATAATAGCTAGGGTCGAAGTAAAAAACTTGGTAGACATGCCCACAACGGCACTTACCCACATCCAGAAAACAGCTCCAGGTCCACCTATAGAAATGGCTACTGCAACTCCAGCAATGTTTCCCATACCAATGGTAGAAGACAGAGCTGTGCTTAAGGCTTGGAAATGACTAATTTGTCCAGGATCGTTTGGGTCGTCGTATTTTCCACGTAGTACTTCAACAGCATGGCCAATTAAACGAAAAGTACCGAATTTTGAGCGAATTAATAAATATAAACCCCCACCAATTAAAAGTATAAGTAAGGGTAAACCCCAAACTATACTAGAGAAATCGGCAATTAACTGTTTAATTTGTTCCATAAAACGATTGGGTTTTTACGTGATAATAAATTTATGAAGCGTGAAACTATAAAAAAGTTTGTACTTTCGTATGAATATCAAAGAAAATATTTTGAAATATTAATTAGTTTATTGAAATTTACATTTTAATTTTAAAAACTGTTTAAATGGCATACGATGAATCTTTAGCAAAGAAAATAAGTAAATTATTAAGAGAAAAAAGAGTTTTATTTCGTGAGCAAGAAACTTCGGGAGCTATGTGTTTTATTAGCAACAAAAAAATGCTATGTGGGATTTATATTGATAAAACCCTAGATGATAACTTACTCATGGCAAAAATTGGAGAGCAGGCTTATGAAAAAGAAAAATCAAATGCGGGTATTTTGCCTATGGATTATGGCGGAAGTGCTATGCCTGGTTATATTTTTGTAAAGCCCGAGGCTTTTGAAAAAGAAAATGAATTGTCACGTTATTTAGATTTGTGTATTGCTTTTAATAAAGAAGAAAGTGCCAAAGCACCGAAAACTAAAAAAGTGCAAATACAATTCGAAGATTAAATCTAAGGTATTCCAATATTTATCTATAGAATCTAAAAAAAAATCGTCTAGAATTTTAATTCCAGACGATTTTTTTTTGCTATACAGGGTTCCTTATTTTAAATGCTTTGCGTAAAAACCCATCATGGCTTTGTATAGCGCAATAGTGTTTTCTTCTTTGGCAAAACCATGACCTTCGTCGTATTTTACCATATAGGGCACATCTACGCCTTTTGCTCTTAAACCTTCAACAATTTGATCGGACTCATTAATATTTACTCGAGGGTCATTAGCACCTTGAACAACAAAAAGAGGTTTCGTCATTTTGTCTATATGAAAAACAGGGGACACCTCTTTCATAATTGTCTTTTCTTCTGGAACCTCAGGGTCGTACCAAATTTCCTTAATAATTTTTAGATAGGGTTTCCAATAGGGCGGGATACTATTCATAAAGGTAAATAAGTTAGAAACACCTACATAATCTACACCACAAGCGTATAAATCTGGTGTTTTAGTTAAGCCACGTAACACGGCATATCCGCCATGGCTACCTCCATAAATAGCAACCTTATTTTTGTCTACCCAGCCTTTCTCGATAACATATTGTAAACCATCTTCCACATCGTTCATAGCTTTTCTGCCAATTTGTTTAAAACCCGATTCTAAAAACGCACGACCATAACCACCAGAAATTCTAAAGTTTACTTGTAAGGTGGCATAGCCACGGCTAGCAAAAAGCTGTGCTTCCGGATTAAAGCCCCAAGAGTCTCTAATGCCCTGTGGACCGCCATGAGGGTTTACTATAACAGGCACTTTAACGCCGCTTAGAGCTTCCTTTGGAAGCGTAATATAGCCGTGAATGGTTTTACCATCTCTACTCTTAAAAGTAATAGAGCGCATTTCTGCCATATCATTCTCATCAAGTTGAGGCCTTAAATTATAAAGCAGTTTAAAGGTGTTGTTTTTAGCATCAAAAGCATAATATTTACCGTATAACTTATCGCTTTGTAAAAATATTAAATACTTACTTTCATCGTCTGTTTTATCGGCTATGGAATAGCTGTATTGCGGGAATTTAGTTGTTATTTTATTGTGAAGTTCTTTGTAGTAATCGCTTACAGGAATAATATGTCTCTTTTCACCCAGATAGCTGAAATAATCTAATTGGTAATCCCTATGTCGAGATAAGGCTAAGCCAGAAACATCGTATTGATCATTTGAAAACAATTTTTTAACAACTTTATCTGCTTTCAAATCATATAAATAAATTTCTGTTTTGTCGCTATCTAAATTCGAAAGTACATAAGCTTCATCAGGATTAGTAGAGGCGTAATTAAAACTTAGAATTGAAAACGTATCTTTCCAGTTTAGTTCTTTTTTTACGTTGTAATTTTCGCCATCGGTTGTGTAATATAAATCAATATATACCCCATCGCGTAATTTTGTAAAACCCTTTAAATTTCCGTCTTTATCAAACTCATATCCACTAATGGGGTTCGCTGCATCTTCGTTTTTATAAAGTTGTTTTAATTCGCCGGTAACAATATTAATTTTATAAGGTTCAAAAATTTGTGGGTTATTTCGGTTCATAGATATAATCATATGATCTTCATCTTCTTTCAAATTTCTAAGTATATTAACCTTTACACCATCGAAAGGGGTTAAATCTTTTTGGTTTTTCCCATCCACATCAATAGCAAATAAATGGTAATCTTCATTACCACCTTTATCCATAACATAAATTAGTCTAGAATCGTTTGCCCAGGCGTATCCTCTAATTAATTCTTCTTCCTCTGTAATAACCTGTGTAACCTTATCGGTTTCCAGATTTTTCACGAAAACATGATTTTTCTTATTTTCATCTTTTTCTTTGTAAGACAAATAGGTGCCGTTTGGAGAAAATTTAAAAGCACTTGCTAGGGGTTTGGCAAAATAATCTTCAATCCTGTATGGGTATGCAGTGGCGTCTTCCTTTGCCAATTTTTCTAACTCGGAATCTGGTGTTGGTAATTTTATATTTCCTGGTCGTGTTTTCAAGATTTTTTAAATTTTAAAAGTTGATTCATATTCATTTTAAAACCACAGTGTTTTTGGGTTTGGTACAAAAATACCAACATAAACGATATGCATTTCATGAAATGGACGAATAACTGTATTATTATAACTATGGGTTCTAAAATAGCAAGTTTTAAATTCTTAAAGTGGTTTATCTTTTAGTTTAAGCATAAACGGTTATTTTTTTGAGTTATTTTTTTAAACTAAGCTCGTGGGTGCTTAAAGTTTAAACCTTCTAAAATTAATTATTTTTTATAGCATGAATTTTATTGGATGTGAATTAATATGAAATAAAAAAAACGACTTAAAATACTCATTAACAGATGTTTGTGTTTGTTTTGTGTTTTTTAAAGGTCACTTATTTGTAATTTTATAAGCAATCATGAGTTATAAACCCTTTAAAGATGTTATTTTTGCAGGTCAGAAAATCAAAAAATATGTCCAAAACATCTACTATTGAGTCCGAAGAAAGAATTGCGGGTAAAGATTTATATAGCTATCAAAAAGGTGCAATCGATAAAATTTTTACTGCTTTTGAAGAATCTCCTGAAGATTACCATTTATTGTATCAGCTACCCACAGGTGGAGGAAAAACGGTTATTTTTTCTGAAATAGTAAGACAATATTTAAAGCATCATAAAAAAAAGGTGCTTGTTATGACACATCGTATTGAGTTATGCAAGCAAACTTCGAAGATGCTAACTGAATTTGAGGTTAAAAATAAAGTGATAGATAGCAAAGCAGATTTAAGCGATCAAGCTGAATACAGTTGTTTTGTTGCCATGGTTGAAACCTTAAATAATAGGCTTAATGATGATAAGTTGGATATATCGGACATTGGATTAGTTATTATTGATGAAGCGCATTACAACTCCTTTACAAAACTATTTAAGTTTTTTAGTAAGTCGTTTATTTTAGGGGTTACGGCAACACCTTTAAGCTCGAGTATGGAATTGCCAATGACTGATAATTATGATGAATTAATTGTTGGAGAAACCATCGAATCGCTCATAGAAAACGGATTTTTAGCACAAGCTAATATGTATTCTTACAATGTAGGCTTGACATCTTTGGTGGTAGGAGCAAATGGCGATTATACGGTAAAATCTTCTGAAGATTTATATACAGATAACGATATGCTTAGTAAACTATTACAAGCATACGAAGAGCGCTCTAAAGGGAAAAAAACGTTGATTTTTAACAATGGAATTAATACTTCGCTACACGTTTACGACACCTTTAAAAGGGCAGGTTACCCTATTGCACATTTAGACAACACCAACACGAAAAAGGAGCGTGCCTTAATTTTAAAATGGTTTAAAAATACACCCGATGCTATTTTAACATCGGTAAGTATTTTAACCACAGGCTTTGATGAGCCAAGTGTAGAGAGTATTATATTAAACCGGGCAACCAAATCTCTTACACTTTACTATCAAATGATTGGTCGTGGATCGCGTATTTATAAAGACAAAACCACTTTTGATGTTATAGATTTAGGAAATAATTTTCACCGATTTGGAGCCTGGGGAGAGGATTTAGATTGGCAAAAAATATTTAGATCACCGTATTATTATTTAGATTCTTTACTAAGTGATGAAGAGTTGGAAAGTAATTTTAGATATGAAATGCCAGACGAATTACGTGCTGAATTCTCAAAATCTACCGATGTTTATTTTGATGTTCAGAAAACGTATATTGACTCTGTAAAAGCTGGCGAGTCTTCAAAAGTAGTTTTAGAACGCTCCATAGAACAGCATGCCAAAATATGTATTGAAAACAGCGAAGATGTATACGATGCGTTAGCCTTGGCAAAAATGCTTGGCGACGATATAGATTTTAGAATAGGCCGATATACAAAATGCATAAGTAAGAGCACTTATAATTTTGTAGATTGGCTTAAAGGCGATTATAGAAAAAAATTAAATGCTTATTTACGCGCTAATTTTGATACTGTTTTTGAATCTATTCACGGATACCCACCAGAAGATTAGTGCGCGCTTTAAAGTCTATTGGTGTTTGCCCGAATAAAACACTTATATTTGGTAAGTAATTTTAATGTATTCAAATTTTAAGTTTCATTTATTGGTTAGGATTAATTATTCTGGTAAAAGCTATGGAATTAATAACTAGGTTTTTAGAGTTAGAATTATTTGCAGTAGGGAAATACAGTTTTAAAGTTGCCACTTTAATTCTAGTAATTGTCATTTTTCTTGTTACAAAAATCACTTTATGGCTCATCAAGAAAGCCATGTTTCGAAAAATGAATTTGAAACAAAGAAAAGAAGGCAATGTCTATTCTTTATTTCAAATAATAAAATACCTTATCTGGACTATTAGTGTTGGTTTAATCTTGCAAACACTGGGTGTTGAGGTTACTCTGCTAATTGCCAGTTCGGCCGCATTATTAGTTGGTGTAGGACTAGGATTGCAGCAAACTTTTAATGATATTGTTTCAGGAATAATTTTACTTTCAGAAAGATCAATCAGAATATCAGACATTTTAGAAATTGATGGCGAAATAATTAAAATACAAGAGATTGGCTTGCGAACCTCTAAAGGATTAAATACAGATGATATTTCAATCATCATACCCAACTCTTTAATAACCACGAATAAAGTTATTAACTGGAGCCATCAAACAGAGCAAAATCGATTTCGAATAGATGTGAGAACCACCTATGGTAGTGATGTAGAATTAATAATTAAACTTCTTGAAGAAAGTGCTCAAGAGCATCCGGATGTAGACCGCAAAAAATTAACAGAAGCCAGACTTTCCAATTTTGGAAGTTCGTCTTTAGATTTTCATGTGTTTTACTACAGCAAAGTTATTTTTAGATCAGAACGGGTTAAAAGTGATATTCGTAGAATAATAAATCGCAAATTTATTGAAAACAATATTACTATTCCGTTTCCACAAATGGATGTTCATATAAAGCGCGATTTAAAAGTTTAAAGCCTTTTTAATAAGACGACATAACGAAACAATTTAAAAAATAAGTGGTTTTTATTGTAGTTCTGTAACTTGTATTAAGGTTTTAAGAATATTAGTTTAACAACTTATAACATTATAAGTCCTTCCAAACAATAAGTGCCCTTTAGTGCGGTTTTTGTAGTGACAGGGTACAACGCGCATTTTATATTTTGGTGATTTTAATAAGATCATAAAAAAAGACGTACCTTTGTGGCAATAATAACAATAAAACAAAGTCTGCACGATAATTAAACTATGGCAAAATCGCAAGTAACATTTAACAAAATTGAAAAAGAGAAAAAACGCTTAAAGAAAAGAGAAGAGAAGCAAAAAAAGAAAGAAGCACGTAGAGCAGAAGCTAAAGAAAACCCACAAGGTATTCAGTTTGCTTATGTTGATTTTAATGGCAATTTAACAGATACGCCTCCAGATCCTGCCATGCGTGAAAAAGTTGAAGCCGAAAGCATCGAGTTAGGAATTCCTAAAAAAGAAGATAGAGTAGAAGAAGAGCCCACAGCAAAAGAGGGCAAGGTTTCTTTCTTCGATCATTCTAAAGGTTTTGGCTTTATTTTAGACAGCGTAAATCAGGAAAAATATTTTGTACATGTAAGCGGTTTAATTGACGAAATTACCGAAAACGATAAGGTGACTTACGAGCTTGAGCGTGGCCAAAAAGGAATGAATGCTGTAAGAGTAAAGAAAATTTAAATTCTTTTTAATATTTTGAAAATTTAAGCAGTACATGGGGGTGCCTCGTAAAACTATAATTATTGTCTTGGCATTTTTTGCTATCTATGTTATTTGGGGCTCTACCTATATGCTTAATAAAGTGGCGGTTTCTCAGTTACCTCCGTTTTTTCTTGCTTTTATTCGATTTTTAATGGCAAGTTTAATCATATTTGCGATTGCAAAGTTTTTAAAAGTAAATTTAGCCATTACCAAAAAGCAATTTTTTAATGCGGCTATTGCAGGGTTTTTGTTTTTAACCCTAGGTAATGGTTTGGTTGTTTTTGCTTTAAAGTATGTCGATAGTGGTTATGCCGCTCTGCAAATTTCTGCTCAACCATTAGTCGTGTTAATCATGATGCGTGTGTTATACCGTAAACGTATTGAATTAATGTCTTATATAGGAGTTGCTTTTGGGTTTTTAGGAATATCCCTTTTGGTTAGTCAAAAAGAATTGATAAGTCAAGAAGGTCAAATATTGGGCATGGTTTTGATATTCTTATGCATGTTATCTTGGGCTTATGCCAGTATTTTTGTGGGTAAAGTCGATTTGCCAAAAAATTCGTTTGTAAGCACTGGATACCAAATGCTTGCGGGTAGTCTTTTATTAGGACTAATAAGCTTAGTTTTAAATGAACCTTGGTCTTTACCACATAATTGGCATAGCGATGTGCAATTAGCAATGGTTGGATTAATATTGTTTGGTAGTATTGTGGCATTTACCGCTTTTAATTATCTTTTAAAGGAAGTGTCGCCAGAAAAGGTAGCGACATCTACTTATGTCAATCCTATTATCGCATTAATTTTAGGATGGTTCGTTTTAAACGAACAAATTACCACACAGTCTATAATTGCTGCAGTTATTTTGCTTACAGGCGTTTATTTTATTAATACTAAACGCACTTTTAAACCACGTGGTGTTGGTCGATAAAAACAACTGTTTTTTATCATTTACAACCATATTTTATGTTCTTTTAAAAGGTGTCATCACGCAAACTTTTGTAGTATTTAAATCTAAAATATGTTTGGCTTCGGATTTAGATAATCATTTTATGATGTAATATATTCGGTGCCAAATTCGATTTCAAAAAAATAAAACAAATAAATGAAAGTACCTGGAAGTGTAAATGCATATCGAAGAAAAATCATGCATTTTATTACAAAAAACGTGGGTAGTTCTCAAAGCGAACCCGAATTTAATGCCAACACAAGCGTTGAGATAAAAAACATTTTAATTATTCGTCCTAATCACAGATTAGGCAATCAGCTCTTATTAACCCCAGTTGTACAGGAAGTTGTAAATACCTTTCCAGATTGCGAAATCGATTTGTTTGTAAAGGGGGGTGTGGCATATCCAATTTTTGAAAACTATAAGGCAGTTAAAAATATTTATCAACTTCCTAAAAAGCCCTTCAATAATTTATTCAAATATATTAGATGCTGGTTTCAAATCAAAAAAAGATCTTATGACTTGGTTATAAACGGTGACAAAAACTCATCTTCGGGTCGATTGTTAACCCAATTATCGAAGGCGAATTACAAAGTTTTTGGAGACGTTATTGAAGATATTGAGGAGAAACATGAAGATTACGAACACATCTCTAAATACCCCGTTTACAATTTAAGATATTATTTAAGTAAGTTGGGGTTTAAAGAAAATAATAACGAAGTGCCTACTTTAAATATTAAATTAAGTGATTCTGAAAAAGAAGCCGGAAAATTATTACTTAATAAAATAGTAGGGAATGATAAAAAAACCATTTGTATATATACTAATGCTACAGCCGATAAGTGTTACTCTGAAACTTGGTGGCATAATTTTTATACGCGTCTTAAAAGTGAGTTTGAAACATCATATAATATCATAGAAATGTTACCCATAGAGAATATTTCGAAAATAAATTTTAAAGCACCTCATTTTTATAGTAAAGACATTCGAGAAATGGGTGCCATAATTAATAACACGGCTATATTTATCGCAGCCGATAATGGGGTTATGCATCTAGCATGCGCATCTCACACGCCCACTGTAGGGTTCTTCTCTGTTACCAATAAGAATATCTATGGGCCTTACGGAAATGGAAGTATAGCACTTCAAACTAATGAAACTACAATTGACGATTGGATGAGATCCATTCATAATATACTTCAATAAACGCTCTAATTTATAAGACTTACGGCCGTATATAATCTTAACAGTTGTGCGGTTAAATTTTAACAAGTTGTTATTACCATATTTGTTATATATTGATTATTTTAAACCAGTTTTAATTTAATTGGTTATGAGGTATTTAGGATTTGTAATTTGCGTAGTTAGCCTAACTTTTATGTCCTGTAAGTCTGCAAGGTCGCAAGCGACAAACGAGCAAATAGAAACCCTTAAAAATTTGGTGGAAAACAGGAATTTTTCATTAGAATTTCTTTGGGCCTATCCGCAAGCTACTGGGGCTACACAACAAGTCCTTAATTCGAAGGTCTTGCAAGCAGGTAGCAGCGCAGGAGCTATAAACCTTATAGGGAACTCCAATTTCTTAACTATTTCTGGAGATACGATTTCATCGTATTTACCCTATTTTGGTGAACGACGTGGTAGTGTAGCGTATTCTGGTAAAGATAGCGCCATTCAGTTAGAAGGCGTGCTTGAAAATTTTAAAGTTTCTGAAGGCAAACATCATAGTTATTCCCTGTCTTTTGATGCTAGAAGTAAATCCGAACATTTTAAAGTTGTGATCAGATTATATCCTAATTTAAAAAGTTATCTTACCGTTATAGGAGACTCACGAACTTCAATATCTTATTCAGGACAACTCATACCAAAAACATAATTTAGCTCAAATTTTCTTGTAATTAAAATGGAAACAGCGCTTTTATTAACAATCGCTGTATTCCGAATAGTTTTTTTTGTAAACCAGTTAAACTACAACTAAGGTATTTTGTATTTTTAGATTGTTTTTTCATCAAACTATGGCGCACTCAATTAAAATTAAACATTTGCCCAATTTATTAGTAGAGGCATTTAAATCTTGGTATGAAAGTGAACCGTTTAAAATAAGCGCTGTTGTTGCTTATTACGCTATTTTGTCTTTACCCGCTCTTATCATAATTATATTAAAGCTAGTAGGTAGTTTTTGGGGAGAAAATTTGGTGCAAGGCGAATTGTTAACCGAAATAAAAGAAGCCATTGGCCACGATGCCGCTGCCGCAATTAAAACCATGATTGTTAACCAATCTAGTCAAAAAAACTCGACACTAGCCGCACTCATTGGTATTGGAACATTAATGTTTGGAGCCACGGGTGTTTTTAATCAGTTAAAATCGGCTCTAGATGCCATATGGAAGCAAGAAAAGACTTACCCCAATGGTTTTATAGCAACAATTATGAGCCGCGTTAAAAGTTTTGGATTTGTATTGATTTTAGGATTCATTTTACTCTCAAGTCTTATTCTCACCTCTATACTGAGTATGTTTAGCAACCAATTAAACAGAATTTTGCCAGCTGGACTTTTCGATTATTTACACTTAGCAGATTTTATAGTTTCGGTGGTCTTTATTTATGCCTTATTTGCCACCATGTTTAAATATTTACCCTCAGCCAAAATTACTTGGAAATCTGTACACGTCGGGGCAGCTTTAACCACTTTTTTGTTTTTAATAGGTAAATACCTCCTCGCTCTATACTTTAGGGCAGTGGAGCCGGGTTCTGCATACGGTGCAGCAGGATCTATCATACTCATTATGCTATGGGTATCTTACTCCAATTTAATCTTATTGTATGGCGCTCATTTTACAAAACATTACGCCGATAAGTATGTGGTGCCGGAAAATGTGTCGCAATAACAAATAAAGGCTTTTGTCGCGTTTGCTTTTTTTAGTAAAATTTAAATTTTTAGATGTGTCTTTCTGCTTAAAGTGAGCGATTGAAACAAGGCGAATTCACGACAATAAATATCCTTGTATAGTTTTGTTATGTTTCCTTTTGTTTTAAACCGAAGGCGAGTAATAGAAGTTTAATAAAAATTGCATCAAATTACATATTAAACATATTTCTTGTTTGTGATAAATTCATCAAAAGGATTTATTTGCGTTAAAATTCTTTAAAATGTTTTATTTTTTTTAAATGATTTTTAACCAAAACTAAAGAATTAATAAATCCAGTTGTTAAAATCTTAATTTGATTAGGTATTTGTTATATTTGCGCTCTTAAAATCTTATCCACCAATATGAAAATAGGTATACTTAAGGAAACTCAAGAAAGAGAAAGACGGGTTTCAATTTCTCCGAGCATTGCCAAGCAATTGATTGCTAAGGGTTTTGAAGTTCTTGTTGAAGAAGATTCTGGAATTAAATCATCTTACAAAAATTCAGATTATGAAGATGTAGGTGTTCAAGTTGAAAAGAGAGGAGTGGTTTTTAAAGAGGCGCAGATACTTTTAAAAATTAACCCTTTCGATGAAGAGGATTTAAAACTTGTCGATAAGGGACAAATATTAATCAGTCAACTGTATCATAAATCGAATCCAGAATTAATTGAGGCTATCGCAGAAAAAGGGGTTACGGCCTTTTCTTTAGATGCCATGCCAAGAATTTCTCGAGCTCAAGATATGGATGTTTTGAGTTCGCAAAATAATTTAGCAGGCTATAAAGCGGTTATTTTAGGCGCTTATGAGATGACTAAAATTTTCCCATTAATGATGACTGCTGCAGGGACTATTACGCCTTCCAGAGTATTAATATACGGTGTTGGTGTGGCTGGACTGCAAGCTATTGCAACAGCAAAACGTTTGGGTGCTGTAGTTGAAGCCACAGACATTCGATCGGAAACCAAAGAACAAGCCGAATCTTTAGGAGCTAAATTCATCTCTGTTGATAATGAAGGTGAAACGTCTGAGGGCGGCTATGCTAAAGAAGCCTCTGAAGAGTATAAACGCAAACAAAAAGAGGCGGTAGACCAATCTTTGTTTAAAGCCGATTTGGTAATAACTACAGCTAATGTTCCTGGAAGAAAAGCACCAGTTTTAATTACTAAGGAGCAAGTTTCACAAATGAAAAATGGGGCTGTAATTATCGATTTAGCTGCTTCCCAAGGCGGTAATTGTGAGGTTAGTAAGCTAGATGAAACAGTGGTTTTAAACGGTGTTAAAATAATAGGTACAACGATTGCTCCAGAAAGTGTTTCTACGAATGCCAGTGAGTTATTTGCTAAAAACATTTATAATTTTATCATGCATCTAACCGAAGACAACACTTTTAAATGGGATCTTGAAGAAGAAATCACAGACGAAACGCTAATAGTTAAAGACGGTGAAATAAGAAAAAAATAAATAATTCATTATGAATCAATTGATAGAATTTATCCAAAATAATATCCAAACGATATACATAGTTATACTTGCTGCTTTTGTAGGTATAGAGGTTATTAAGAGTATTCCTGCAGTATTACATACACCTTTAATGTCTGGTGCAAATGCCTTAAGTGGGGTTGTAATTGTAGGGGCTATTTTAGTCATGCTTAATTCAGATCCGAATGATTATTTAGCATTGGGTCTTGGCTTTTTAGCTGTGGTATTAGGAGTTTTAAATGTGGTTGGTGGTTATGCCGTAACTCACAGAATGTTACAAATGTTTAAAAAGAGAAAATAATGAGTGTATTATTAAGTGTTATATATCTTATCGCTACCGTAATGTTTGTTGTTGGTTTAAATAAGCTGGCACATCCAGAAACTGCAAAAAAAGGAAACTTAATTTCTGCTATTGGTATGGTGCTCGCTATTGCAGGTACTATATTTGTTCACGACATACAAGTTCCTACAATTATTTACCTACTAATAGGTGGTGCTATAGTTATTGGTGGTATTATAGGTTGGTTAATCGCTATTAAAGTAGAAATGACAAAAATGCCAGAATTGGTCTCTCTATTTAATGGTTTTGGTGGGGCTAGTGCCACATTAATTGGTTTGGTAGAATTTAGTAACAATACCACTAGTACTTTACAAGCCACTACTATAACTTCGGGGGTTATTATTGGTGCTATTACTTTTTCTGGAAGTTTAATTGCTTTTGGAAAACTAAATGGCTCATTAAAAAGCGTAGTTAAACTTCCGCAATATAATTTTATAAACAACCTGGTGCTTATTGCCATTGTTGCATTAGCTGCCTATATGATTGTTATAGGTGGGAATCCATTTTTAATATATGCTTTGTTGGCTGGTGGATTGGTTTACGGAATTCTTTTTGTATTACCAATTGGCGGCGCCGATATGCCGGTAGTTATATCGCTGTTAAACTCATTAACAGGTATCGCAGCTGCTATTACGGGAGTATTGTACGACAATATGGTCATGCTTATAGGCGGTCTTTTAGTAGGATCTGCGGGTATTATTTTAACCATCGCCATGTGTAAGGCCATGAATAGAACATTGGCTTCCGTGATATTTGGTTCGTTTACCGCTCAAGCTGGTGTTGCTGGAGCTAATAAAAGCTTGGGTTCTATTAAAAGCACGAATGCTAGTGATGCTGCGATCATGATGAATTATGCTACGAATGTAATTATTGTTCCTGGATATGGTTTAGCCGTGGCACAAGCCCAACACGTTATCCATGAATTGGAAGAAATTTTAACTAAAAAAGGAGTAGACGTTAAATATGCGATTCACCCAGTTGCCGGACGTATGCCTGGACACATGAATGTACTTTTGGCAGAATCTAATGTCGATTATAATCTTTTGGTAGAAATGGACGATATTAATCCGCAATTTAACAATGCCGATGTGGTATTGGTTGTTGGAGCTAACGATGTGGTAAACCCTGCGGCACATAACGATCCTTCAAGTCCTATTTACGGCATGCCAATTTTAGATGTTGAGAACGCAAAACATATTATTGTAAACAAACGTAGTATGAAAGCGGGTTATGCGGGAATTGAAAATGAACTGTTTTACAACTCTAAAACCTCTATGCTTTTTGGTGATGCCAAAGCAGCATTAACGTCATTGGTTAACGAATTGAAGAATATGTAAGTCAATTGCAATAGATCTAGAATAATTTTTAAAACATCAACTGAAATGCAATCAGTTGATGTTTTTTTTTGTTGAGTGTGTTTTATACCAAATTAACCATGTCATGCCGCATATAATTAGTTTACTTACATCTTTCTATTTTATAAATAGGTGTTCATGATGTGCTTTGCAGTTCTTTTTTGCCCATATTTCGGTATAACATAAAACCATAGACAGCTATGCTGTGATTTTAGCTCACGCCCATATTATGGTAAAATAACGAGTTCGTGAATCTGCGATTTCTATCTCAGCTGAACAAAAAATAAGTCAAATTAATAATACGACATTTCAAAATTAAATTGGTATTAAAAACGAATGGAATCTTTTGTGCAAAAGACTATGGGGTATAAAATTTTAAAAGGGTATTAGTCTTTTTGATTGGTTATACTTTCAATAGCGTAATACAGTCTATTTTGAGCATTGTCTTGAGAGCCGAAAATGGAACGGAATAGTTCGCCTTGTTTCGTAATTAACACCCATTGTGGCGTGCCTTCTGCATGAAATTGATCGTAAACCTTGTGGTGTTTGTCTATGTAAATGGGAAAAGGGTTTTCTCCAGTCGTGAAAACACCCTTAATTGAGGCTTTAGTGCCTTCTCGGTTTATAAAATCTGAATGTATACCAATCACTTTAATCGTAGGATAATCCTGTTGAAACTGATAAGCTAATGGAAGCGCTCTCCCGGTACACCCTAAACAATCATTATTGTAAAAAATAAGAAGTAGCGTCTGGTTTTTGTACGTCTTCATCAAATCGACGGCAGCGCCATCTAAATCTGTAACGTTTATGGATGTTATGGGGGTGTTCATGCCGCTTAAAATGGTTTTATGTGATAGATTAAGATTCTTTTTCGAGTTGAATCAAAAAAAACAAACTAATATTACGATTCTGATGCTTTCAGAAAGCACCTTAATTTTAAATACTATGGCTAATTTATCTTAAATGCGTTGAAGCAACCAGTCTTTAAGTTCGAAAAAATTCTGAGGTGCCACACCATGGCCTACTGGAAATTCAGAATACTTATGTTTTATATTTAAACCTTTAAGAAACGGTGCATTTTGTCGTGCCCAATCCACAGGGATTACCTGATCGACACTGCCGTGTGAGGCATAAAAATCTAAATGAGAATAGTCTTTTTCTTTAATATTATCAGGTAATATGTTCTGATCGATATAACCACTTAAGGCCACAATATTTTTTACTTTTTCAGGGTAGGTTAGAGCCACAGCATAACTTAAAATCGACCCTTGGCTAAACCCTAAAAGTGAGACGTTTTTTTTATCGACTGGGTAACTATTTACAGCCTCGTCAATAAATTTAGCGATTAATTCTAGTGAGGTTTTAGCCTGTTGGGTATCGGTCCATTTACCGCGCTCGGCATCAAAGTTTATGGCGTACCATGCATTACCGTAGGGTTGCAAAGCATAAGGTGCTTTTACCGATATAATAAATAGTTCTTCTGGTAATTCTTTGGCAAATGAGAATAAGTCGTTTTCGTCGCTGCCATAACCGTGCATCATTATTAAAAGTGGTGCGTTTTCGGTTAAAGTAGATTCGCGAATAATATGCTGAAGAGAAAGATTCTTTTTTGTCATTTAATTTCCAATATTTGAAAACCACTTTTGAAACAAATTTCCTAAAAATGGTATGGTTTGAGTTTTTCCGCTAATTGCTCCAATTATGGCATACAAAAACAAGATGCTAAAACATAAATAAAAGCCGCCTGTTACGCCCCAATTATCAAAAGAGGTGGCTACAAAACCTAGTAAATGGAACATGATCCATAGTCCCATAGATTGTCTGATATGGAAATTTATAAACGGATTCTTTTTATCATTATTTAAAAAATAGGCAATTATAACCCCAATAATGGCAAAGTAGCTTACTATTGCCAAACCTTTGCCTTCACTAACCTCTTGCTGTGTCATTAAAATTGGTTTAATTCGATGTTGTTATTCGAAATAATGCCATAAACGGTTCCTTTTAAAGATTCGTTTTCAAAAATGGCATTTTTAGATTTCGATCGTATATTTTGAGTTGAAAATGTATATTTTTTGTCTGGATTAAATAGTGTTATATCAACGGCATTCCCTATGTTAATTGGCGTTTCTTTTAATCCGAATCGCGATTTACCCTGTGTTAAAATGGCTATTGTTTTTTGGGTTGAAAAGCAGGTTTGCAGCGCTCCAAAAGCAGATTCTAAACCAATGGTACCATAGGCGGCATAATCGAATTCAATTTTCTTGTGTTCAATATCCATTGGGTTGTGATCGCTGGTAACCATATCGATTGTACCATCTTTAATACCTTCAATAAGCGCGTCTATGTCGTCTTGGGTGCGCAGAGGTGGTAAGACCTTAAAATGCGTGTTAAAATCGATTAAAGCAGCATCGGTAAAATATAAATTATGAATCGCAACACTACAGCTTACGTTTAGTTTTTTCTGCTTCGCTTTTCGAATAAGCTCAACCGATTTTGCTGAAGAAATGGTTGGAATATGTAATTTTCCGCCAGTGTATTCCAAAAGAAATAAATCTCTTGCTATTTGTAATTCTTCGGCTAGAGTGGGATTTCCTTTTAATCCCAAAGTGGTGCTCGTCATGTTTTCGTTCATTACCCCGTGGCCTGCAATTTTATCGTCTTGCGGGAATGAGCATACCAAACCATCAAAATTACTGGCGTATTGTAAGGCAATTTTTAGTAGATTAGGATTGGAAACCGATTTTTTATAATCGTAAAAAGCGACTGAACCAGCACTTTTCATGTCAAATAATTCTGCTAAATCTTCACCCATACTATTTACCGTAAGTGCACCAACAGGTAATAAGGTAACGGCATGATTTGCGGCTTTCGAATTTACAAAGGTAATCGCAGCATTCGAATCTATAACGGGCTGTGTATTAGCCTGCATGGCAACAGCCGTAAAACCAGAGGCGGCCGCAGTGTTAAGTCCGTTTACAATAGTTTCGCGTTCTTCAAAACCTGGTTCTCCAAAACACACGCTGCTATCAAACCAACCTTGAGAAATATGAAGGTTTTCTAACTCGATTTCGCGATAGTTATTTGGGTTTTCTAAATGCTGTCCGATTTTGGAAAGCACCCCGTTTTCAATTAAGATATCTTGTTTGCTGTTGTGAAATTCACTTCTAGAATCTATAATTGTAGCCGATTTAATTAGTATGTTCATTTAAAGTATTTTAATATGAGCATTTCAATGAGCAGTAATGCTAGCGCAAAAATAACAAACCATTTCCATAGCGCATTAACTTTTGAGTCCCTTTTTAAGGTTTCAAAAATTTCTGTAATCGATTCGCATAGGCTTACATCGTTCATGCTTGAAAGGTCATTATACACTAAATCGCTCTCTTGTCTGTTATAATTATAACTAACATTTGCCAGAGTTTCTGTTTTGTTTTTTATGTTGTATATACCGGCTTCCGTTGGGGCTTCAGAAGTATGAACCACTACTTTGTTATTAAAATATTGCTGTCTCGGAATTATATTTATGTCATTATTTACCAAGGCTAAAATTTCATTTTGTTGCAATGCGGTATCGACATCAAATCTGTTTTCTTTACCTATGGTGTAATACAACTGCGGTATTTTAAAGCTGAATTTTGCCATATTATAAAATGTAGGGACAATTAAAGGGGAGTTTTTAAAGTTTGAATTGTTGGTATTTAGGGCGGAAGTGAATACAAAAGTATTTCTATTTTGATATAAAAATGCCTTATCGTCCTCAAAACTCAACACTTGTGATGCAGTATTTGAAGCTATATCGTACAAACTTTTAACTTTTGGATATTGAAAATTGCTTACTTGTTTTTCAAATACGCCATGGCTATATAGGGGATGTGAATAGTTTATAGTGGTAATGCGTTTTTCGGTTGTAAGGACATCGTTAAATCGCATCGCATGATTTGCAAGCAAACTGTTGTAAGACGATATTGTAATTGTGTTTGAAGGTATTACAACCATCGTACCACCTTGATTTAAAAAGGAATTCACAGCCGCAATTAAAGGGATTGGTATCGTGTTTAATTCGTTTAAAATAATAAGATGTTGACCCTCTAAAATATTGTAGTTTAATTGATTAGCTGTAGTAGATGAGTAATTAAATTCCTCGGCATTATAAAGACGTTTTAAAAACGAATCGTCTGTTTCAGTAATGGAAAGCACGTTAATTTTTGAAGCGGTGTTTATATTAAAATACAGTTCATTATCAAATTGTAGATGCGCATCGTTAATGCTTAATTTTCCATTAATAATTTCGTTTACTGGTAGTAAAAATGTTGTGCTGGTTTGATCTTTTAGGTCTACTGAGGTTTTGGCAATTAAAACCTCATTATTATATAAAGAAATGGGTAGGTTTTCTACAGGAGTACCGCTTTGTTTTAAACGTACGGTAAGTTCTATATTTGCTGGTGTGGTGTTAGAAATATAAGCGCTGTCTATAGAAGCATTATTGGTGTTTACAGGTTCTAATTTAACAAAATGTAGGTTGGTTAAGGTATCCTGTTCAAAATTAAGATTGTTGTTTTGTCCTTGAAAATCGGATATTAAAATAATATGTTTTAAGCCGTTTGTTTCTGTTTCAAAAAGCGATTTACTCTTTAGTAAGGCCGTTTCGGGATTTAAAGTCGCACTTGTGTAATCCAGTTGTAGTAAATCGTTTTTTATAGCTTGTATATTCGTGTTTCTATAAACGGTATTGTTTGTAAATAAAGAGATATTCTCGTCTTTAGGAATATTATTAATGAGGTCTTGAACAGCACGTTTTAAAAGCTCACCATTGTTCCCTTTGGCTTGCATACTAAAGGAATTATCTAAATAAATAACGGTTTCTTTTTTAGTATTTAAAACATCTGTTTTTGAGGTAAACGGTTGCGCAAAGGCAAACACGAGAGCCGCCAATACAAGCATTCTGGTACAAAGGATAAGCCATTTTTTTATCTGTGCACTCTTACGTGTTTTTAGGGTAGCCGCTTTTAAGAATGCCACATTGGTAAAGGGCACTTTTTTAAATTTCCTGAGTTGGAATAAATGAACAATTATAGGAATTACCAGTAAAAATAAAGCGTAAAGAAGTTCTGGGTGTTTAAACTGCATGGTGTTTTTTGATTACGCTAATATAGAAAATGCAAATGAATTATTTATTTTTTGTTGGGTAGGTTTATTCTCAGCATTATGTATATGCGTTCGTGAAGTTCGTGAACTGTAATCACAGCAATTGTGCAGCGTCTCCTTACAAGGAATGTATTTGTAATTTTTAAGTCATGTGCTTAGTTTTTAGTAACAGTTTTTCTCTTCATTTTTCTTTTCCAATAGACTATGTATACAGTTCCAAGTATAGTTGGAACTGTCCAAGCAATTAAATTTCCAATACCTAACCCAGCAACAATAAAAGCTGTGATTGATGCTATTAATGCTCCAATCATTTTTCCAAGGTGAGATATTAACCAACTATGTTTCGGTCTTGAGAAATTATTGTAAAATAGAAAATCTTTAATTGATAAAAATAATCCAAAACCTCCAAAAAACAAATACAATATGCTAAATGACGTATTGTTAAATACGCCATAAATTCCAATTATTATCATTATCAAGGAAAATAAAAGCATACAGCCAGAAATCATTTTGTCTATCCGATCGGGTTTTACTTTGGTTTTATAGGTTAAAGCTCTATTTCCAGCTAAAACAAGATATATTGTAAATAAACCAATTAAAAATAAAAATAAATTTTCGTGATTTGGCATCCAAGAAATGGGGATTGAAATCACAGAACTACTAATCATTCCAATGGAGAATAATTTTCCCATTCTTTTGTGTAGTACACTTCCCTTTTTTACTATTATACTAGCAATTCCAGTAATTAACCCTATTCCTCCAAAGAATGCATGAATGTAAATCAAAATTTTTATCGTGTCTTCCATTTGCTATTAATTGCGTTTAATGATTCAAAATTTAGATTATAGTTCTACAAATTCAAATTTCTTGAGTTATTATGTTTTTATCGATGAGTTGTTCAAATTGGTCAATATTAAAAGGCATAAGTAATTTTAAATTTCGAGATTTCTTAGTTGTCAAGCCATTAAAAAATTTGAGAGTTTACAAAACTACGATAGTTTTCAATTAACCCATTATAAATTAAACTATCTCTCATTACGGTTTTAACTCATATCGAAGTAATAGCTTCAATTGTATAATTTGACGAATAATAAGTACTAAAATTAGGTTTATATGTAAAAACAATAATGAATTCAAAAAAGACCAACAGAACTTTTTTAAGCTTATACTATGGTCTTATTATCTAGGCTTCTATTTTTTTTGTCATGTTGTGTTTTTTTAAGATTTTCACATCCCTAATCGAAGGTGTGAGGGTTGCATTCCATAGGTTTGTCTGGCATAGCCAAGCACTTGATTGGCCGCTGATTTTTTACTTCTTCACCTTGTTTTAATTCCTATACTTTTAAACAACTTTTTAGTTTCTGTAATATCAGATTTATTTTTTAATTCTATTAAGTCTCTAAACTTTCCGTTTATCAATTTCAGACTGAATTTTTTTCGTCCAAAAAACGGCTTCTCAGTTAAGGAACAGATTTCAGATAATTTCAATTTTTCGGATGCTGTTTTTTTAAGAATCTGATAAGTAAATAGTACGACTGAAAAAACTCCTAAAATTATCCAAATAAAACCCATCCATTCCATTTGTTCTTTGTCTAATACCAATTTAGTTTTGAAATGTCGTATTATTAATTTGAATTTTTTTTTGTTCAGATGAGATAGAAAATCAAAGCATAGCCTGAGTTATGGTTTTATTTTATACCGAAATATGGGCAAAAAAGAAACGAATTATATGCGGCATGACATGGCTAATTTGGTATAATACGAAAAGAGGAAAAAGAACACAATTTAACAGCGTAACAACCAAAGATAGTTTTATTAATAAAACCTGTTTTTTTAATCCATCTTTTATTTCAATGGTCTTATCGGTATCGTTAAATCTAATTTTCATATTTCTGTTTTGTCAATTTATAATCAATAATTTTATACCATCACAGCTCATTAAAGATAACAATTTCACTATAATCAACAAAAGAAATAATAGTCCTCACCAGCTTTCATTTCTAAATCATCCATAAAAACTCGAATAGTTTTCTGTTCTTTTTTATTAGCCACTGTAATAATACTTTGTGGTTTTTTCAAGGTTTCTAAAAAAGAGAGCGGCTTCATGATTTTCCCGTAAATATTGTGTCCAATTTTATTGGGGTTATCGCAAATCCAATCAAACGGAATACTTTTTTTAATTAGTTTTTTTGCAATGGTTTTTCCTTTGCTACCAGCGCCCCAAACCACTAGGTTTTTATTGGGACTGTAATCTAGTTCTAAAAAATAGTTGAGTTTTATATCTAAAAAATTATTTTCGGCATAATGCACATGCGTGCGTGACGTTCGCGAGCTGTAATCGCGCCAGTTATGTACTACCGCGTTGCAAGGAATACATTTGTAGCGGTGTTTGTAAAATCGAAAGGCTAAATCGTAATCTTCGGGGTAGGTGTTGGGGTTAAAGGCATCGCAAGCTATTAAATCACTTCGGTAAACCATCCAACACGGCGAGGGGATAACACATTCTTTGTAAATTTCGGAATAATTAGTACCCGTTTTAGTAAGATTATTCAGCCATATCTCATAGCTTTTATAACCGTCTTGAACACCAGTTTCAGAAAAATAATTAACCAACCCAATGGCAACATGCTGTTTTCCGTAGCTTAAAAGATTTTCAGCTAAGACTTCCAATTTATTAGGCTCCATAATGTCGTCACTATCCATTCTGGTAATCAGTTCCCCTTTGCTGTGACTAAAAGCCATCTTTAGGGCATCAATAATACCTCTGCCCGAAGTTTTCAAAAGTTTAATTCGGTCGTCTTTTTCAGCGAAAGCTTTAACTATATCATAACTGGAATCGGTAGAGGCATCATCTACAATTATCAATTCCCAATGGGTGTATGTTTGTGCTAAAATAGAGTTTAAACAGGCGTCCAAATACGTTTCGGTATTTTTAAAAGGGATTAATATGCTAATCAACAAGTTTTTCATAAGGCGAAAATAAGCATAATTCGGCTTTTTAACAGAATCTTAAGAGCAGACATCGTTACATAATAGTATTTTCGATAGCATTAAGAAAACCATTAATTTAAAACATGAAAAAAAGAACTTTAATCGCCTTGTTTGTAGGCGTTTTGTTAGCAAGTTGTAGCACGACAAAACCCACGGCTAACGACCTAGCCATTAGCTTACCCATTGAAACGGCCATTCATTTAGACCAAGTTGAAAACGATAAAGCCCCAGTAACCATAAACCCAGGGCGCTTTACTACAGAAACGGTAACGTACCGCTTGCCTAAAGTGGTTCAAGGGACTTACTCGGTTAGCGATTTTGGTAAATATATAGACGATTTTAAAGCCTTTGATTACGCAGGAAACAAGATGTCTGTTACCAAAACAGATACTAATTCCTGGACCATTACCAACGCCACGCAACTCGATAAAATTACCTACTTAGTGAACGATACCTTTGATGTGGAGGTAGAAGGCGGTATAGGTAACGAGGTGCCATTCTCGCCAGCAGGTACCAATATCGAACCCGAAAACTACGTGCTTAATTTACACGGCTTTATTGGGTATTTTGATTCTTTAAAAAACAATCAATACAAGCTAGACATCACAGCTCCAGCAGATTTTGTGCGCACTTCTGCATTACAAAAAGTGGGTTCTACCCTAAGCGAAGATGGCAAAACCAAAACAACCCATTATTATGCACCGCGGTATTTCGATATTACCGATAACCCTATGATGTATGGTAATTTAGACGTTGAAGAATTTTTAGTAGACGATATTAAGATAGTTTTAAGTGTGTATTCGCCAAACCAATTGCATTCGGCTAAGTCGTTAAAAGAAGCGATGTACAACATGATGAAAGCCCAAAAAGCGTATTTAGGCGATATTGATAGCACCCCACGTTACGATATTTTCTTGTATTTATCCGACGGCGAAGAATACTCACCTAAAGGCTTTGGCGCTTTAGAGCACCACACATCAACTGTGGTGGTTATGCCAGAATACATACCCAAAGAAGCACTCGAAGAGAGCATGATTGATGTTGTGGCGCACGAGTTTTTTCATATCGTAACGCCTTTGAGTATACATTCTGAAGATGTGCATTACTTCGATTATAACAATCCCACTTTTTCTAAACACCTATGGATGTACGAAGGGGTAACCGAATATTTTGCGAATTTATTTCAGGTAAGCGAAGGTTTGGTAGACGAAGAGACGTTTTATGCTAAAATGATGGATAAAATTGAACGTGCCTCCCAAATGAACGACGCCATGAGCTTTACCATTATGAGCGAAAACATTTTAAAAGCACCCTATAAAGACCAGTTTTTAAACGTTTACGAAAAAGGTGCGCTAATTGGCATGTGTATCGATATTTTAATGCGTGAAGAAAGCAATGGCAATCGAGGAATTTTGTCTTTAATGAAAGAGCTCTCTAACAAATACGGCAAAAACAAACCTTTTGAAGACGAAAAATTAATCGATGAAATTGTAGCGATGACCTACCCATCCTTACAACCTTTTTTTAGCGACCACGTAATTGGAGATATTCCTATAAATTACAGCACATTTTTAGAGAAAGTAGGCTTACAGATTGGCGAAGGTCAAGTAGAAACCAATTTTATTTTAATGAATGGTGCGCCCATAGTTAGTGGCGACCCCATAAAAGGCACCATCTTTTTCACCGATATGGTTCAAGAAAACAGTTTTTGGGCAGATAATGGCGCAAAACCAAACGACGTCATAAAATCTGTAAACGGTACGGCTTTAACCTTTCAAAATGTAAACACCATTTTACAGGATATGTTCTCTTGGCAACCGGGTAAAGACATCGAAGTGGTTTTAAATAGAAACGGCGAAGAGCTTATAATTAAAACAAAAACGACCAAAACCTTTACAACAGGTAAAAGTATTATGCCAATCGAAACTGCTACCGATGCTCAAATAGCACTGCGTGAGGCTTGGTTAAAAGGGTAGTTTGTCTGTTTGCGCAGAGACTAAACCTAACACTACATCATTTAAATTAACGGTTGGCTTATAAAGGCATTAGCCGTTTTTTTATTAGGGCGTTACCCAAAAGGGTCGGGCTTTCGCAAGTCGCTTTTTTAGGCTCGAGCCAAGTGTAATCACCTTTGTTGAGTACATAGATTTCATTAAGATTCGTTTTGTCAATCACCAAAAAGAGCTCCAACAATTACTCAATCCCTAACGCAAACTAAAACCCTTCAAAAACACCCAAACCAAATAAGGCAAAATCGTATTTTACAGGGTCTTTAGCATCCAGTTTACGCAAGGCAGTATCCAATTCTAATAAAGCCTTTGCATCATTTTGTTTGCGTTTTAAAAGGCCTAGTTTTCTGGCTACATTTCCAGAATGCACATCTAAAGGGCAAGACAATTGGCTAGGCGATAGGCTGTTCCAAATCCCGAAATCTACACCTGTTTTATCATTTCTAACCATCCAACGTAAAAACATATTAATACGCTTGGCAGCCGAATTTTTTAAAGGATCGCTCACATGTTTTTTAGTACGCGCTAAATGGTCTACCTCAAAAAAAGTGGTTTTAAAATGTGAAATCGATTTTTGTAATGAATCCTTCTCGGCATGTTTAGCAAATACAGCTTCTAAGCCGTTGTGATGTTTGTAAAGGTGTTGCAAAGACTTAATAAATTGGACACAGTCGTCACCATTAAAAGTGCGGTGCACAAAAGGAAGGAATTTATCCAAATCGGTTTCTTGGTGGTTCAATACAAAGTCGTAAGGCGCATGATTCATTAACTCCATTAAGCGAGAGGCATTATTAATAATGCTTTTACGGTTTCCCCAAGCAATGGTTGCAGTTAAAAAACCAGCAATTTCAATATCTTGTTTTGTATTAAATTGATGCGGAATTTGTATGGGGTCGCTTTCAATAAATTTAGGATTGTTATACTGTACAACTTTAGCATCTAAAAATGCTTTGAGTTCTGCTTTTTTCAAAAGATTCTTTATTTTGTGTTAAAAATCATCAATAACCTATATAAGATTTAAGACCGCTTCGCTTTTAGAATTAAGAACAAAGACTTAATTCTAACTAACTGATAAACAGAAGTGCTTTAATTAGTAAAATATCTCTTATAAATCTTAATAATTGTTTCAAATACGCAAGGTAATATTTAAAAAAATGTGTAACGTTCTATATTTTAAAAGGTTTGACAGCATCAAAAAATTTTTAATCGGACATTAGTGGTTAAAAATAGGTATTCTCTATAAGTTTATTGAGAAAATGAATATTTAGTTTTAGACATTATAGTTTAAAAAAACTAAATTAGCAAGAAGGTGTTAAACCCTATCGTTAATGCTAAAATTTTAGTAAAAGTACACATCAATATATTTTGATAACTATCGGTTAACGAATTCTTGGCAAACATTCTTTTGCACTGCTTTCATACACCAAAAAATAATGCTTATGAAATCAAAATTTTTAGATTTTAGTAATTTTAAAGGCGACCTTACAGGAGGTTTAGTGGCTGGCGTGGTGGCTTTACCCTTAGCACTTGCCTTTGGTGTTCAATCTGGTATGGGCGCCACAGCAGGACTTTACGGCGCCATTATGGTTGGTGTTTTTGCAGCTTTATTTGGTGGGACACCTTCTCAAGCAAGTGGCCCTACGGGACCTATGACGGTTGTTTCTGCTTCTTTGGTTCTAGGAGCTACCCAGCTTACAGGTAGTTTGGAGTCTGCAATGGGAATTATCCTTTTAAGTTTTTTATTAGGCGGAGCGTTACAAATATTTTTTGGCTTAATAAATATTGCTGGCTATGTAAAGTATTTTCCTTATTCGGTCGTGTCTGGCTTTATGAGTGGTGTGGGTTTAATTATTATAATTCTTCAATTATTTCCTTTTGTAGGCCTTTCATCTGCAAAAACAACTTTTGGTGTGATAAAAGATTTGCCAAGACTTTTTTCAGATTTTAATGCTCATGCCCTAATTTTAGGCGTAATAACAGTAATCACTTATTTTGTATTTCCTTATATCACTAAAGTTATTCCAAGTGCCTTAATGGCTCTTGTTGTGGCTACGGTTGCCAATTATTTTCTCGGTTGGGACGTTCCTGTTATTGGTGAAATTCCTTCAGGATTACCAAGTTTACAAATTGGCACCATGTTTAGTAAGATTCCTTCTGATGCCGCTATTTTAATATTCGAGTATGCTGTTGTGCTCGCTGTGCTTGGTAGTATCGATTCGCTGCTCACTTCTGTAATAGCCGATAATATGACGAAAACGCGACATAATAGTAACCGAGAGTTATTAGGACAGGGTATTGGCAATATGATGGCCGCTATTTTTGGAGGTATACCGGGAGCAGGTGCCACAAAAGGTACCGTAGTTAATATTAATGCAGGCGGAAAAACCAAGCTTTCCGGTACTATTCATGGTTTATTTTTATTAGCTGTGTTGTTGGGGCTGGGAACGATTACTGCGTATATTCCTTTATCTGTATTAGCTGGATTGCTTATCCCAATCGGGTTTAATATTATTGACACAAAGGGTCTAAAACATTTAATTAGAATACCTAGGGCAGATGCCGTAGTTTTGGTTTTAGTACTGTTAATTACAACTTTTGGTAGCCTAATTCAAGCCGTTGGTTTAGGTATTGCTTTGGCCTGTATTTTATTTATGAAAAATGCTAGTGATATTGGGGAAAAAGGTATTTCTATGGGCACTATCGAAGATCTAAAAGACGAAAAACCTTGGCAAGATGAGTTGCCGCTTTACAATCAATTTAAAGATAAAGTTTTAATAAAACATTTAAAAGGACCGCTGTTTTTCGGATTTACTACCTATCTTAAAAATCAGGTGGCCAATATGAACGATGATAATATACAGGTTTTAATTATACGCATGGACGAAGTGCCGCTAATCGATCAGTCTGGTCTTTATGCTTTAGAAGATATTATATTCGATTTGGAAAAAAGAGGCATAAAAGTGTTTTTTGTGAATCTGCAAAAACAGCCTTTGGATATTTTAAGATCAATTTATATTATTCCGAATCTGGTTAAGGAAACCCAAGTTTTTAAAACTATCGAAGAAGCATTCGATTATCTAAAAACATATTTAAAAGCTTAATTATAGGCTCTAAACGCATCTCAAATAAGGTATTAACAGAACTAAAGGTTTAGCTTGTTATTTTTCCATCTACCATAGTTAGTTTTCTGTCGGCTAAATTTGCAAGCTCTTCGTTATGTGTAACAATGACAAAGGTTTGTCCAAATTCCTCACGCAGTTTAAAAAATAAGCTGTGTAAGTTATCGGCAGATTC
Organism: Oceanihabitans sp. IOP_32; assembly: GCF_009498295.1. Lineage (NCBI taxonomy): Bacteria > Pseudomonadati > Bacteroidota > Flavobacteriia > Flavobacteriales > Flavobacteriaceae > Oceanihabitans > Oceanihabitans sp. IOP_32. Next base: position 3,121,115 of record NZ_CP040813.1, read on the forward strand.
GCTATCTAAATTTCCCGAAGGCTCGTCGGCAAAAATTAAATCTGGTTTATTTATTAAAGCTCTGGCCACAGCAACACGCTGTTGTTCGCCACCAGAAAGTTCGTTGGGTTTATGGTTTTGGCGATGCGATAAGCCTAAAAAACCTAAAAGTTCTTGGGCACGTTTCTCGGCATCTGCTTTTTTAGTGCCTTTTATAAATGCGGGTATACACACGTTTTCTAAAGCTGTAAACTCGGGTAATAGTTGATGAAACTGAAAAATAAATCCGATATTCTCGTTTCTAAACTTCGCTAATGCTTTGTCGTTTAAGGTGTTAATATTGGTATTGTTAATGGAAATATTAAAATCTTCTTTTGGGGCTGCTCTATCTAAAGTACTTAATATTTGTAGAAGTGTTGTTTTACCCGCACCAGATGCCCCAACTATAGAGACGACTTCACCCTTTTTAACATGAATATCGACACCCTTAAGTACGTGTAAATCATTGTAGTATTTATGAATATTATTTGCTTTAATCATAGTAAAAAATTAGGGTGATGAAAGTACTGCTTTATAGATTTATAAACAACGATTAGAGACTTCTTTTCTTTTTAAAAATATTTTTAAGATTGGAATAATCGATAAAGTACTGCAATTTTATTGAGAATATATGTTGTATGGGTTGATCGAATAAGCTGTTTAAACTATTAAAATAGTGTTCTTTTGATGCTGTGTTTAAATTAAAAAGCGAATTTCTGTACAACGCTGTGAGTTGACTTCCAGGAGCAAATTGCCACGCATAACGCAAATCTAAATTCCAGGTATTGAAGTTTATATTTGGCGAGTCCTCTAAACTATCTATATTATAATTGTTAGTGGTAGAAAGGCTACCATTGTTTTCGAGAGTGAATAAGTTATAATCGTAATTTACGGTACTCCAAAAATTTCTAAACGTTAGGGTTAATGCCTGTAATGCATTAAAGTTGTAAGATCCAGAAATACTGTTTTCAATAGAAATTACATCGCGTTCTCCAAAAATAATAGCGTCATTAATGCTATCGACATAACCACGACTGCCTTTATTATTTCGGTATGAAAACTCATAAGAAACTCTAAACTTATCACTAAATCTAAGGGTGGGTTCCACTTCAAACTCATGGCCAAAAAAATCGCGTTCGTTATCGAACAAGGTGGAGGTCTCTAAATCTACTTCAATTGAAAATCTTTTATTGGAGTTTGTTTCAAACCAAATCCCCGCAGATCCATAGTTTTTATAAACAAAGAAACGTTTGTTTTCAAAATCTCGTGGCTCATAATAGTCGTATTGTTTGCCTACTTCAAAATTGAGTCGAGCTCCAAACCACATCAGTTTTTTGTTTTGTGCATTAATTCTTAAACCGAAATTTCCGCCAGTATAAGTGCTGGGTTTGTATAAACGGCGATAATTTGCCCAAGAGTTAATTCTGAAGCTATTTAATGTTCTAGTGGGTTCAAAAACCTCATAAGACAGATCAATACCAAAATTGTTAAAATTGTTTCTTAAGTTTAATCCAAGATCGTTAATATCGTAAGCTTCGTCTGCAAAATTATGATCGAAACTGTAACGCAACTTACCATGTGTTTTTCTAATTCTAAAAAACGAACTTAAACCTGTTTGTGTGCCATCGGATAAATTTAGATGACTCATTTTTAAATCTCCACGTATGTTATAGGTGTTGTTAATATTAGAGATATTGGCTAGCAACCCCGTTACGTTACTATCTCTAAAATCCCCATCTCTGGTAACGTTTGTATTTACAAGACTTATGGATGAGTTTCCGTTAAATTGCTGGTCTAACACCAAAATATTATAATTGGCAAGCGGCTCTGTAACTCTATTTCTATGCGAAATAACACTGTCTCTTACCTCTTGTGTATTCTCATCTCTTATATATTCGATTCTCTTTATTTTAGCTTGGGTTTGTTCGGTTATGGCATTAAAAAAACCAACCCCTAGGCCTTTTTTTGTACGTCCAGAAACTTTTATGGCGTTCAATGTTTTAACCACACTCGGGTTACTTATAATTTCTTCATTGATATTACGGTTAGTAATGAGCTCTTCTTCAACAGTTTCTTGATCTACAGGTGCGTTGCCAATACGTCGTGAAAAAAACAAATCCCCTTTATTAAATAAATCGACTCCTTCTTTAAAAAACTGTCGTTGTTCGTTAAAGGTTTGTTCAAAAGGGCTTAGGTTTAATCTAACATTATCGAAACCAGCTTGACTAAAATCGGGTATTAAAGTGGCGTCTAAAGTAAAGTTTTCTGTAATGCCGTATTTTACATCTAATCCTACATTAAAATTGGTTTCATGGTCACCATCAAATGCGTTAGAAATGGCCGAAACAAAAGGATAAAAACTTAATCGTGTGGGTGGTTTAATATTTTTAATACCCGTTAATTCGCCATTGTAAATTCCTATATCGCCTTTAGTTCTATCTATGGGACTCCATGAGTACTGCGAGTTGTTTATTCTAAAATGTCTATGAAATTGTAATCCCCAAGTTTGCACAGCATCGTTAGAAAATCGAAGGGCTCTGTAGGGTATTTTCATTTCAACAATCCATCCATCATGCACAATTTTTACGGCACTATCCCACACGGCATTCCATCCAAAATCTTCACCACCTTCTATACTCGGAGAGGCAATAGCATCGGCTTGAGTACCTGAGCTAAAAACAAAAAACTCGGTATTATTTTGGGCGTCATTATTGGGGTTTAAAACTACAACGAAAAAATCCGACTGGCCAAAATTATCACGACTGGTAAATTGCTTTTGAATATCTTCCGGTTTATCTTTTAAATACGCAGCCACATAAATAGCATTATCATCATAGGTTAGTTTTACCGTGGTTTTTTGGTGTGGTTTTTCAGCAACACCCATTTCTGGTCTAAATTGCGTAAAATTTATTGCGCTATCTGCGTTTTTCCAAGCCAACTCGTTTAAGACAGCATCAATTTTTGGTGCTTCATTAGTTCTTAAAATGTTTAAACTTTTTTTATCTTGTGTATAAGCGCAAAAAGAGAATAAGACAGTAAAACAGATGGCGGTTAGTGGCCTCATCAATGTTAATTTAGTTTTAGAGGAATTAGTTTAAAGCTAAGTTTCATATCATAAAATTGTTGTTTTAACAAAAATATAACGTTAAACGCTTAGTAATCACAATAAAATGTTAAAAAAACTAAAGGGCTGTCAGTTTTTGTTGATAAAGAGTTTTTTAATCTTGAGATGATTGTACAACCGTTTTTAGCCATGCAGGAAAAAAATCGGCGATTATCTGCAACCCGAGCGACAGTGAACTAGCGAAGCATATCTGCGGGAAATAAATAGCAGTACCACATAGAATTGTCATGTAAATTTCGCTGATTTACGCAGAATAAAAACAAAGATTTGTTTTTTCGTAATGAAATAGAAGTACCATTAAATCGTTACAAATTATTAATTGATGATACTCTACAGACAATCATTTAGAAGACGTATAATACCTAAAGAACACTTTAGAGAGCGACCATTTAAGTGGGTATTATTTCATTTGTTTTAGGGGATAACTTGAGATATTTAACACTCAATTAATTTCTTAAATTTATGGGTAAGTCATCTTTTGGTATATTTTTTGTAATTTAGAAATCAAGACGAATAGCTATGAATTTAGAAAATTTAAGTAAAAAGAAGAAGCTTGTATTAAGTGTAATATTTGATATCGTTGGTATGCTTACAGTAATAGATATTATTTGGGCACCTGCTTCGGGGTATTTAATGAGTAGAATGTATAAAGGAACCCGGGGCAAAGTAGCTGGATTGGTATCTTTTATTGAAGAGGCCATACCTGGTTTGGATATTATTCCAACCTTTACTATAATGTGGCTGTTAACGTACGTTTTTCAGAAAGATCAAGCAACTGTAACAATAAAAACTGAACAATAAAGCACGTTTGGCTAAAAGGTGAATAATTGATTTTAAACTTTAAAACTAAAGCATGATTATAATTCCTTTACCCATGTTTTAAAAAGGGATTAAAAATTATTTAAAAACGAAATAAAAGGCCTTTCCCATCCATATCAAAGGAATGGAAAGGCTTTTTTATGGGTTATAACTTGTAAACAAATCCTAAATTAATGGTTCTTCCCATATTAAAAATACCATCAGATTTTAAACGTGATAAATGGTTTATATAGGTTTCGTCGGTTAGGTTATTTCCAGAAATACTAAGTTCTAATTCCTTTTTAAATACCGAAAGAGTTCCCCCTAATCCAGCACTTAAAAGGTTGTAATCACTCGACTTGGTTTCAAAATCACTCACATTATTTTGTTTAAATGTAGTTTTCAGCTTGATAAAAGCATAGCCTTTTTTTACCCAGTTATTTTCAAACTCAACTCTAACTGTATTGCTTAAAGAATTTGCAGGAATAAGCGGTAAATAAGAGTCGTTTTGAAGCTTTCCTGTAACAGTTTCAAAACTCGATTCGAAATGTAACCAATGTATGGGGTGCGGGTGGAAGTGCAATCCGAACTCGCCTCCATAAAGCTCAGCATCATCTTGTAGGTATAGGTAAACCGGTGTATCACCAATTAGGTTACCGGTAGGAGAAAGGAAAATATAGTTGTTAATACTATTATAAAAGCCATTTGCGAATATTTCAACATGTTCATTTCTATATTCTAAAGCTAAATCTGTTTGAAAATTCTGTTCGCTTTTTAAGTTGATATTTCCTATTTCGTAGCGATTTGTACCTGAATGTCCACCATTTGATGCCAATTCAGACAAGTTTGGAGCTCTAAAACCAGTAGCAAAATTAAGTCTTGCAGTGATATTTTTTGTCAGGTCAGTTTTGATGCCTAACGCTCCATTAAAACTATTAAAGTTTTTTTCGATTCCAGAGGCGATATTCACGCTTCTGTTATCGAAACGGGCTCCAAATTGAAAAGCAATCGCGTTAAAGTGAATATGAGATGTGGCCAATACCCCAATGTCGTTAGTGGTGGCATCTGGAATTAACAGTTCTTCGCCATAGTTCGCGTTGGTTTGATTCATTCCTTGAACCCCAACAATGGTTTCAAATTTACCCCATTTTGGGAAATGGTACTTTAAATCGTAATTAAAGGTTTTTAACTTCATATGAAGTGCCGCTTCTAATTCGTCATGCTCCTCATGGGCTTCATGCTCGTCGTGCAGATCGTGCTCGGCATGATCTTCGTGAGCATCGTGATCTTCGTGATGGTGGTGATCTTCGTGATGGTGATGATCTTCAAATTCTTTTCTGTCGTTATAAATATAACCCAGAGACACATCTAACTTTGAATTGCCGAAAAACAAGGTCGATTTAGAGCTAAACACGTGGTTTGTAAGGTTTTGATAAGGCAGTAGTGGGGTTCTGTTCAAAGTTTGCTCTCCAAGTTCTCCCGGGATACCTAATTTAGAATTATTTACATTATACCTCAATACAGTCTTGAAACCTTGATTCTGATAGCCTAAACCAGCTTTAAAATCCTGTTCTCTAAAACGGGTATTGGTTACACGATAATCTTTGGTGTTATAATCTGAGTGTTCGGTAAGACTTCCTCTAAATAAAAATTTAAAATTATTTTCTGAAGATTTATAACCAGCATTCGTATTATAACCTCTTGTACTGCTAAAATAATTGGCTCCAAAATCTCCTGAAGCTGAATTTATATTCGCGAATTTTTCAGGATTAATGTAGAGTACGCCACCCAAAGCATCACTGCCATAAAGAAGTGAGGCTGGGCCTTTTATGACTTCAACGCTTTCAATACCAGAATCGCTAAGACCTAAACCGTGCTCTGCACCGTATTGCTGATTTTCTAAACGTACGCCTTGAGTGTAAACCAAAACACGGTTAGAACTAAGGCCTCTTATTACCGGTTTGCCTATGCCTAAGCCTGTAGTTACGCTTTCTACACCGGCAATATTGGTTATACCATCGGCTAAGGTCATCGCGCCTTTGGCTTTTAATTGTGCGATATTTTTGTGTTCTACTTTCATCACATTATCACCCTGTAGTTTATGGAATGGTGTAGAAATAATAATGCTTTCCATTTCGATAGCCGATGGCTTTAATTGAATATTTAGCGGACTGCTTAATGGTGTGCTAACATCTATCGATTTGGTTTCGTAACCCAGGAGCGAAAACACAAGAGTATGTCTTCCAGTGGGTAAATTATTTATTTTAAAAAATCCAGAATCGTCTGTATTGGTTCCTTTTTCTAAATTAGGAATATAAACATTTACATAAGTTAATTCTGAATTTGTATCGGCTTCGGTTACAGTGCCTTCTATTGAGTTTTGTGCATATAAATTTGATATTGCTAAGACTAGCAACATGCTAAAAAATGATTTCATGAATGTGGTTTTAATTTAATAATTATTTCGGCTGAAAACTGGTTCTCAGCAGTTGTATGTATTATTAAATTAGGCTGGGCGGACCGCGAAGTGAGGTCTGCAAGTCTTGGTATTCGCTTAAAAAGACATATTTAGAAACTGTGTATGCCCACTCAGTTTGTTCAATAAATAGATTAGTAGCGAATAGGGAATAGGTAAAATTCTTATTGACTTTAAACTTAAAGAATTCACAATCTAAGTCTACAATATGGATATGTGTGGTTTCGTAATCATTACAAACTTGGTGTGAATGATGCGTAAATATATGTGCAAATTTCACAGCTGTGGGTACTAAAAATAGCACCGCCACCACTAGTGTAATTATTTTAAAACCAAAATGTTTTTTAAAGCTATGCACTAATCTAAAAACCGTTTAAGTCCAATTCTATTTAGCATTTTCTTTTCAAAAGCTAAAAAAAACTTGGATTGCCCAAAGAGCCATCCTATTGCAAGGAGTAATATTTGATAAAAAATGAAACCGACTAAAATAAATAAAATCCAATACATAAAAATTGGAAAATTCTCTTTAGTAATTCCTATAAATGATATTAATGGTCTACTTATAAATAATGATGAAGAGCCTGTTAAAGCAAACACCAAAAATATACTAATCATTTCCCATTTATATTTCACTTTCCATTTATTTTCTAATTTACCAAAAATAAATAGAATTACTTTTAAAAGTATAAAAAAGACAATAATACTAGTAATCACAATGCCTTTTGCCTCTTTTAAAAATAGATGCCCTATAATATACGATGAGTAGCCTAAAGCTATAACTCCTAAAAAGGGTAGGAAAAGCTGCCAATTATGCTTTATTTCCCAGTAATCTTTAAACTTTTTCACCATAAAAATTTGAATGCAAAAATAGTTAAAGTGTTTTAAATTCTGGGTGTAAAATGTGTTAATTGTTGTTTGTATGTTAATTGAAAGTAGATAAAATAATTATATAATTTATAGTTAACATCGTAGCCATAATCAATTTCTGGTTGGTAATCAATTTGCATCTCGTATAGGCCAGGGTCATAGCGTTGAGGCTGCATTACTCTTTGATTCCAAGCTATTACATATTGACGGTTTCTGGTTTCTAAAAAATGTTGAGAATAATAACCTTTTGGTTTTGCTCTACTGGCTAACCAAAAATTAAATCCGGGCTCGATAATTATAATTTCATATTCAAGTTTATCATTGGCGATAGTAACGGTATCATTGTTAATAAGGGCTTGTTCCTTTTCTGCTTGAGCGCTTTGCGATGTTATGGGTTTAGTCGTGTTGCAACTTGCGACCAAAATGCAGATAGTGATATAAAATAATGTTTGTAGTGTTTTCATGAGCGTACTTTTTTTGAGGAAATCCGTTTATCGTTTTTAGTATTTATCAAGTCGACGTTTAAAACGAAAACTTTCAATTAAATAGTTATTCCTTAATATTGTAAAGTTACAAAAATAATATCCTAAAGACTTGTTTTTTAGGTGGTTTAACAAAAAAAAACACCATGTTATTAACATGATGTTTTATGGTATTCTGTAACTCTTTCAAATATTATTTACCACCAAAAAGACCGCCCAGCAAACCTCCAAGGCCACCTTTTTTCTTAGCGTCTCCTAGTACCATTCCAGCAACATCATCTATAACACTACCATCACCATCGGCATCTAATATTTTTTCTAAGAAACTCTGTTCTTGTTTAGCATCGTTGCCACCAAGCAAGCCACCCAGTAGATTGCTTAAATCGTTTGGGGTACTAACATTATTTTGTCGAGATTGTTGGCCTAAAACGCCCATTAAAATAGGAGTGGCTACTTTAAGAATTTGGGCCACAGAATTTGTGTCTAACCCAGATTTTTCACCAATAATTTTTTCGACACCTTGTTTTTTATTACCAAGTACATGGTTTAAAATTTTATCACCATCGTTTTTAATAGTTTCATCAACGCCACCACTAAAAAGATCTCCTAGGTTATCTAAAATGCTTCCATCGTGTTTAGTCATTAAAGCACCCATTAGGCCTTGTGCGCCTTCGGGTGTTGATGTATTGCGTTCCATGGCTTTCATTAAAACTGGTAAGGCCATGGTGAGAACGCTAGTTGTTCTTGTGGTATCATGGCCTGTTGTACTAGAAATACCATTAATAATATTTTTTCCTAAGTCGCTGTTTAATAAGTCTAAAATTCCTGACATGTTTTGTTTTTTTTTATAATACGAATACAATGTACAAAAAAGTCCTAACATAGCGTTAGGACTCATATATACGAAATCTAGACTGAAATATAATTTTATTTTAGAATATTAATAATTTGAGATGCCAATTCTACTCCAATTCTATCTTGTGCTTCGTTAGTTGCTGCACCAATATGAGGTGTTAAGGATAATGCCGAGTTCATTAATAATTGAATCTCTGGTTGCGGTTCTTTTTCAAAAACATCTAAGGCTGCTCTAGCCACTTTCCCACTTTCAATTGCTTTTACTAAAGCGACTTCATTAATTACACCACCACGCGCAGCATTAACTAGAATAACACCATCTTTCATGGTACTAAATTCTTTTTCGTCAATTACATATTCGTTTTGATAAGGGACATGTAAGCTTATAAAATCAGATTGTTTTAAAACAGCTTCTTTAGAGATGGTTTCAATTTCAAAGTCTAAGCTTTGTCCGTCGAAAAACTCTAATTTTAAATTGGCTTTTTCTAAATAGGGGTCGAAAGCGACCACTTTCATGCCGGCACCAATGGCAACTTTTGCAGTAGCTTGGCCAATACGACCAAATCCTAAAACACCTAAAGTTTTACCTTTTAATTCGGTGCCTTTAGCGTATGCCTTTTTTAAGGCTTTAAAATTACTATCGCCTTCTAAAGGCATATCTCTGTTGGCATTGTGCAAAAAACGAGATAAGCCGTAAAGGTGACCAAATACTAATTCGGCCACAGAATGCGAAGATGCCGCAGGCGTATTTATAACTTTTATGCCTTTTTCACGCGCATATTCAACATCAATGTTATCCATACCTACGCCACCACGTCCAATAATTTTTATATTCGGACAAGCATCAATCAAGTTTTTGCGTACTTGAGTTGCGCTACGTACTAGTAAAACACTTATGTCGTTTTTATTAATGTAATTTTCTAATTGCTCTTGTGCTACGGTTGTGGTAATAACTTCAAATCCACTCTTTTCAAGAGTATCAATGCCGCTTTGCGAAATACCATCATTTGCTAATATTTTCATTTTTTCGTTTTTCAGTTAACAGTCAAAAATTTTGAGAACATTTCGAGAACGTTTCATTTTTCAACTTTAATTAAATTTTATTTGTTGTCATTGCGAGGAAGCATGACGTGGCAATCTTTTGATGAGATTCCTTCACTTCGTTCGGAATGACGATTAATTATTTAAGCTTTACTCTCTAGTTCGCTCATTATCTCGACCAAAGCCTTTACGCTATCTAATGGCATGGCGTTATACATTGAGGCTCTGTAGCCACCAACGCTTCTATGTCCGTTTAAACCATTAATACCGCCTTCTTTTAGCATGGTTTCGAAGGTTTCTTTGAGGTTATCGTTCTCTAAAGTAAATGTGGCATTCATGAGAGAGCGATCTTCTTTAGCCGCAAAACCTTTAAATAATGGGTTTAAATCAATTTCAGAATACATGAGGCTGGCTTTCTTTTCATTTTCCTTTTCGATCGCTTTAATGCCACCAAGTTGTTTTAACCACTCTAATGTTAGCATAGAAGTGTACACTGCAAACACAGGTGGTGTATTAAACATACTACCTTTATCAATGTGCATTTTATAATTCATCATTGATGGAATTTTACGCGATACTTTACCTAGAATATCTTCTTTTACAACGACTAGTGTCGTTCCTGCTGGACCTAGGTTTTTTTGAGCACCAGCATATATTAAATCAAACTGGCTGTAATCGATGCTTCGTGAAAAGATATCACTACTCATGTCGCAAACCAAAGGGATGTCGCATTTAGGGAAAGATTTCATCTGTGTTCCAAAAATGGTATTGTTTGATGTAACATGAAGATAGTCGTAATTAGAGGGCACATCATAAGCCTTGGGGATGTAATTGTAATTTGCACTTTTAGACGAGGCCACTTCGTAAATATCGTCGTAAATAGCTGCTTCTTTGATGGCCTTGTCTGCCCAAGTCCCCGTATTGAGATAACCTGCTCTTTTTTCTAAAAGGTTTAGTGCCACCATTAAAAACTGTGTGCTTGCTCCTCCCTGTAAAAACAATGCTTTATAACCTTTGCCTTCTAAACCAAGTAGCTCTAGAGCTAATGCTCGAGCGTTTTCCATAATATCTACAAAATCTTTACTTCTGTGCGATATTTCTATTAGCGATAAGCCACTATTATTATAATCTACTACGGCCTGTGAGGCTTTTAACAAAACCTCTTGTGGTAAAATACTTGGTCCTGCGCTAAAGTTGTGTTTTTTCATTCCCTATTGTTTTTTTGTTTCCACGAAAGTGAAAAGTCTAGTTTTGGTTATAGTTACTAGGTGCAAAGGTGCTAATTTAAGTAGAAAATAGTGTTATTAAAATCCTAATTTTTAAACTATATTTTTATTAAAAATGCAATAGTATCCACATTGTCAGCATAATCCCAGAGTTTTGGATGTTGGGTTTGGCCGAAAGCTATTTCTTGCTCTGTAAAGCCTTTGGACACTATGCATTGAATGTGTTGTTGGTTGGCTTTTATTTTATTCTTTAATTCGTTTTCATTATTGTAATATTCGTAAAATATTGTTGCAATAGGAGAGCTCAGGCTGGTATCTTCTTTAATCATAAAAAAACCGTTCTCAAGTATAGCGAATTCGCTCATTAAATATACGGCCTTGTTGTAATCGTAGTTATTGGCGTATTTTGCTTTTTCTATGATAGGATGCCAATGGTAAATACCTTCGAAAAAAGCATCAAATTTATAATTCTCAGGCACATACATTTTTGATACATTCCTGCAACCCAAGCCGTAATATCTAAAAATATCTTCAGATAAATTTTTTAGATCATCCAGAGATTCTTGGCCATTTAAAACGGCAACAGAGTTGCGATTGTTTCTTATTATGGATGGCTTACCTTTAAAATAGTACTCAAAATAGCGTGCCGTATTGTTGCTTCCAGTAGCGATTACAGCATCGAAATTTTCAATTTTTGCTTCGGTAAAACTAATACGCCCTTTAAACTGAGGTTCTACAAACTCCAAATACTTCGTTAAATAGGGGAGTAGGTGCTTGTCGTTAGAAGATTGCTTTACCAAAACCTGATGCCCAGAAATTAAAACCGATAAAAAATCATGAAATCCTACTAATGGGATATTTCCTGCCATTATGATAGCCACTTGTTTAGGACAAATAGAGTCTAAATTGTAAGGCTGTAGCCATTGTGTTAAATTATCGCGTGTTAGGGATTCCGACCATCCCTTTAAGGCATATTTAATATTTTCTTCTGTAAACCAACCATTATTTTCTTCTGCTAATTTTATTTGGTGTTTAAAACCGCTAAAAAACAGGTCGTTGTGTTCTATGTGATCGTTTCTTTGAATGGTTTTATCGGAAAATTGTTTAATAAACTCTCCAAGTTTTAAAAAAGCGTTAATTCTTTGTTGTAAAGTCATTCTATATTTGGTTATGAATGGTTTTGGTTTTATTTTTGCAAGTGCAAATTTAAGCAATTCAAAAAGAAAAAAGCTATGGCAATAATAATAACAGACGAATGTATAAATTGTGGTGCTTGTGAGCCAGAATGTCCCAATACGGCAATTTATGAAGGTGCAGACGATTGGCGATATAAAGACGGAACAAGTTTAAATGGCACCGTAGTTTTAACTAATGGTACCGAGGTAGACGCCGACGAAGCCCAAGAGCCTATAAGTGATGAAATTTATTATATTGTACCAGATAAGTGTACGGAATGTGTTGGTTTTCATGAAGAGCCGCAGTGTGCTGCAGTTTGCCCAGTAGACTGTTGCGTGCCCGATGAGAATAACGTTGAAACTCAAGAAGAGTTGATGGCCAAACAAAACTTCATGCATCCGGAAGATTAATTTCATTAAAAAAAGATAGATTAAAAAATCCCAAGTGTTCGCTTGGGATTTTTTATTGGTGGCTTTTATTTCGTTTTAAAACACGCTATTTTTTATACCGAGCCTGCCCTTAGATCGGTTGTTTTTATGATTCAAATTGTTTTCGACGCCATTTTTAAGGTGCTTCGTTTAGAGCTGATGCCCTAGTATTTGGTAAATAGAAATAAAAGAGCAAAGTGTAAGCATTAGTCAGCCACTATCTAATACTTTTCATGATAATACTCATTAATACGTGTTTCTTTTTTTTGTTTGCTTAGTGTTTCTTGAGCACGGAGTTCTACACGTCTTATTTTTCCTGAAATGGTTTTGGGTAAGGAGGTTGTAAATTCAATAATTCTCGGAATTTTATAACGTGCCAGTTGAGTTTCAGCATATTTGAATAAGTCTTTAGCTAAGTCCTCTGTTGGTTTTACACCATTGGCTAAAATTATAAAAGCTTTTACCGCATTAGTTCGCAAGGCGTGCGGACTTGCCACTACAGCAGCTTCTAAAACTTTGGGATGCTCTAGTAGTACACTCTCTACTTCAAATGGACCAACTCTAAAATCTGATGCTTTTATAACATCGTCATCGCGACCTACAAACCAGAAGTAGCCATCTTCGTCTTTGTAGGCTTTATCTCCTGTAAAATATAAACCGTGTTTAAATACGACATCATTTCGTTTGGTATCGATTAAATACGTTTTAAAAATACCCGTAATTATATCACTATGATGTCGAACACAAATATTGCCTTCTTCTAAGGTTTTAGCTTCTCGACCTTCATCATCTGCAATAATAACATCATAAATAAATGTTGGTTTTCCCATGGAGCCCAATTTTACCTTTTTACCAGGCAAGTTACCAACTAATGCGGTTGCTTCGGTTTGCCCATAGCCATCGCGAATAAGAATACCAGTGGCTTGTTTCCAAACGGCTATAATTTCTGGGTTTAAAGGTTCTCCGGCAGCGACACATTCTCGCAAACAAAAATTATAAGAGTCTAAATCTTCCTGAATTAACATGCGCAACGAGGTAGGTGGCGCGCAAAAGGTAGTCACTTTAAGATCTTGTATGGTTTGTAGTTGCTCTTTAGGAACAAAGCGATCTATATGATAGCCCAGAATGGTGGCACCTACATTCCAAGGGCCAAAAAAACTGCTCCAAGAAAATTTAGCCCAACCGGGTTGAGAAATGTTATAGTGTATATCGCCACGCTGTAAACCAATCCACGAACTGGTCGATAAATGCCCTGTGGGATACCCAAAATGGGTATGTACAACTACTTTTGGCATGCCAGTAGTTCCAGAGGTAAAAAAGTAAAACAAATCGTCGTCTGCCTGGGTTTTTGCACCTTCAGCCTCTGTTGCTTCTAAAAACATATCCCTTAAAGTAACCCAACCAGCTCGAGCACCTTCTGTTATAATTTTTAGTTTTATAGGCTTACCAATACTTTTTTCGGCCTGATCAATTTTCTTTGCATTTGTTGGATCTGCCAAGATGACTTCTGGGAAAACCGATTTAAAACGAAACTCCAAATCGCGAAGTTCTAAACTTGTCGCTGCAGGAATCATTACAATACCACCTTTTATGCAGCCTAAATAGCTGTACCAATTAGGAGCCAAAAGTGGTATTTGTATAAACAGTTTATCGCCTTGTTGAATGCCATACTTTCGCATTAAATTTAAAAACTGATTACCAAGTGCAGATATTTCAGCAAAAGTAAAATTATCTTCTTGGTTGTTATATTTCCAAATTAAGGCTTTATCGTTGGGGTGTTGTTTAACGTTAAGAGGTTCGAAAACATCTGTAACCCAATTAAAAAACTGGGGTTTTATAGTTTTTAAATGTTTTAAATTATCAAAATCTTTATCGGTTATGGCTTTTGCCACATTGTGGTATAATTCTAAAACGCTCATATTATTTTTACTTTTAAATTTTTAAAATTATACATATAATTTAGATGGGCAAGTCTCAATACCAAAAATATGGAAGTGTAATTAAAAATAGAACTTAATAATATTTATAGACCTTTTATAATGGCGATGGCATACCCATGGAAACCGAAGTGTTTAAGTCTTTATTTGATTTTTAAAACCCGAAACAATTTCCCCCAAACCCTATTAAAACATTTCATAGAATTAACTACATTTGCACTCGCAAATAAAAATGGTTTCCGTCTTCGCGGAAATAAAAAAATAAGATTTCAATGAAAGCAGGAATTGTAGGATTGCCAAACGTAGGAAAATCGACGTTATTTAATTGTTTATCAAATGCAAAAGCGCAGAGTGCAAACTTTCCGTTTTGTACTATCGAGCCTAATATTGGTGTGGTAAATGTTCCAGACCCTCGTTTAGAAAAGTTAGAGGAATTGGTAAAACCAGAACGCGTGCAACCTGCCACTGTAGAGATTGTAGATATTGCTGGATTGGTAAAAGGCGCAAGTAAAGGCGAAGGTTTAGGAAATCAGTTTTTGGCAAATATTAGAGAAACCGATGCTATTCTGCATGTATTGCGTTGTTTTGATAACGATAATATTGTGCATGTTGATGGTAATGTAGATCCTATTCGAGATAAGGAAACTATCGACATGGAATTGCAACTTAAAGATTTAGATACGGTCGATAAGAAATTAGATAAGGTAAAGCGTGCTGCAAAAACAGGAAATAAAGAAGCTCAAAAAGAAGAGGCTGTTTTATTAAAACTTAAAGCAGGATTAGAGGCGGGCACATCGGTTAGAGCGTTGGAGTTTTCTGAAGATGATTATAATGATTTTGTGGCGCCAACACAACTCATTACAGATAAACCCGTTATGTACATTTGTAATGTAGATGAGGGTGCTGCGGTTTCTGGTAATGCTTATGTCGAGCAAGTAAAAGAAGCGGTAAAAAATGAAAATGCTGAGGTTTTAGTATTGGCGGTAGGAACAGAAGCCGATATTAATGAATTAGATGATTACGAAGAACGCCAAATGTTTCTTCAAGATATTGGTCTTGAAGAAGCGGGTTCTGCAAAATTAATACGTTCTGCTTATAAGTTATTAAACCAACAAACATATTTTACGGCAGGGGTTAAGGAAGTACGGGCGTGGACTATCGATATTGGCGCCACTGCACCACAAGCTGCAGGTGTTATTCATACCGATTTTGAAAAAGGCTTTATTAGAGCCGAGGTTATTGCTTATGATGATTTTGTGAGTTACGGTAGTGAAGCTAAAGTAAAAGAAGCTGGTAAAATGCGTGTTGAGGGTAAAAACTACATTGTTAAAGATGGCGATGTGATGCACTTCTTGTTCAATGTTTAATAAGTAGTTTCGATGACTATTATTTTAGTCAAAATAGATTGAAAATTAAAAAAAGCTCCATTTATATAGGGCTTTTTTTTGTCCACTTTCTTTAAGTGTTTATGGGGTTGTTTTACGCGATTTAGTTTGATATGAAGGCCATGCATAGAGTTTAAATCTTACCATGAAGTCTAAATAGTGGCTTTTCGCGTATATATCTTATTATTTAACTCTATATTTTTTATGAAGACTAAACAATCACTTTTAACAGCTCTTTTATTACTCACTATTACATTTTCTAACGCACAATCAAATTCAGATGACTCAAAGTTTGCTCTCGGGTTTTCGGCAGGTTTAAATAGAGGCATTGGTTTTCAAGTAAACGTAACTTCTTTACAACCCCTGGAAAGTATTCCCGTGCAATTGCGATTTGGTATTGGCTATACTCGTTTAAATCCAGGAAATTCTGCAGATGCGAGACGTATTTTTATAAACAACGCGACCAACGGTGTTCCAGAGAAAAAGGGAAAACTATTTGATTATAGACTAGATTTCATGCTAAATTCTAATTTTATAGAGTCGGAATCCTCCCAAATCGTTTTTGGTCCTAGATACTCAAGTTTTACGGGTAATTTTAAATACGTTGGTGGAAACGAAGATTTTGATGTTACCTCCAAGCAATTCGGTTTAGGTTTAGGTGCCGAGAGTCAATTTAGAATAAATAACAAACTAAATTTGTTGGTTGCAGTTGGTTTAGACTATTTTTTTAATAGTACACTTACTGGTCACGACACCTCTTATAGTCCAGATAACGACAATGTAAATGCTAGAGACGATAATGCAAACGACAACATAGAATTTACTTATAAAGATGCCGACAAAGCCATTAAGCAACCCAATTTTATGCCTCGCGTACTAATTGGTTTAGTCTATAAACTATAGTTAAAATAATTATTTTTTAGTTTTTAAACCAATGTTTTTACCACATTGGTTTTTTTGTTTTTAAATTCTTTGTATATCCCTAGTTTTATTTTCGGAAAGGTTGTATTATCTTAGCAGTCTAACTTATTATAATTTAAATATTTTTATGGCTGTACAATCCAATTATACCGAAGATAATATACGATCACTTGACTGGAAAGAGCATATTCGTATGCGTCCAGGAATGTATATTGGTAAATTGGGCGATGGCTCGTCGCCAGACGATGGTATTTATATACTTTTAAAAGAAGTACTCGACAATTCTATTGATGAGTATGTAATGGGTGCGGGAAAAACCATTGAGATTTCCATTCAGGGAACAAAAGTAACCGTACGCGATTACGGACGTGGCATTCCCCTAGGTAAAGTGGTCGATGTAGTATCTAAAATGAACACCGGCGGAAAATACGACTCTAAAGCCTTTAAAAAATCGGTTGGATTAAATGGCGTGGGTACAAAAGCTGTAAACGCACTATCTTCATTCTTTAGAGTAGAATCTACGCGTGATAGTAAAAGCGCTTCCGCGGAATTTGAACAAGGTAATTTAATAAACAAAGATTTATTAGAAGAAACCTCACGCAGAAAGGGTACTAAAGTGTCTTTTATTCCAGACGAATCTATTTTTAAGCATTATAAATTTAGAAACGAATATATCGTTAAAATGCTTAAAAACTACGTGTATTTAAACCCAGGTTTAACCATAGTTTTTAATGGCGAAAAATATTTTAGCGAAAATGGTTTAAAAGATTTATTAAGTGAAAATATTAATGAATCCGATAGGTTATACCCAATTATTCACCTACGTGGTGATGATATCGAGATTGCTTTAACCCACAGTAAAACGCAGTATAGTGAAGAGTATCACTCCTTTGTAAACGGTCAAAACACCACGCAAGGTGGTACACATTTAGCTGCTTTTAGAGAAGCGTTAGTGCGTACCATTCGAGAGTTTTATGGTAAAAATTACGATGCTTCAGATATTAGAAAGTCTGTGGTTACGGCCATTGCCATAAAAGTTATGGAACCTGTTTTCGAGAGTCAAACCAAAACAAAGTTGGGGTCTACAGATATGGGTGGTGATTTACCAACCGTAAGAACCTACATAAACGACTTTTTAAAAACACAATTAGACAATTTTTTACATAAAAATCCTGAGACTGCCGATAAAATTCAGCGTAAAATTTTACAAGCAGAACGCGAGCGTAAAGAGCTTTCAGGCATACGTAAACTTGCCAAGGACCGTGCTAAAAAGGCCAGTTTGCACAACAAAAAACTGCGTGATTGCCGAGTTCATTTTGGCGATACTAAAAATAGCCGCTATTTAGAATCTACGCTTTTTATTACCGAGGGGGACTCTGCATCGGGTAGTATTACTAAATCTCGTGATGTCAATACGCAGGCCGTATTTAGTCTTAAAGGGAAACCTTTAAATAGTTACGGTTTAAGTAAAAAAATAGTTTACGAAAATGAGGAGTTCAATCTCTTGCAAGCCGCATTAAATATAGAAGAATCTATGGAAGATTTGCGTTATAATAATGTAGTTATCGCCACCGATGCCGATGTAGACGGGATGCACATTCGGTTGTTGTTAATAACATTCTTCTTGCAATTTTTTCCAGAAGTTATAAAAGAAGGCCACCTTTATATTTTACAAACGCCTTTATTTAGAGTGCGTAATAAAAAGGAAACCATTTATTGCTATTCTGAGGAAGAACGCCGTGATGCTATCGAAAAATTAAAGCCAAAACCAGAAATTACGCGATTTAAAGGTTTGGGTGAAATCTCACCAGATGAGTTTAAGCATTTTATTGGAGAAAATATTCGTTTAGACCCCATTATGCTTGACGATAACATGTCTATTGAAGAGTTGCTAGCGTTCTATATGGGAAAAAACACACCCGATAGACAAGAGTTTATTATCGATAATTTACGGGTGGAATTGGATTTGATTGAGGAAAGTTAAGCGGTTAAGCTCGGATGTTCTGTAGCTTAAGTTCGAGATGTTTAAACGCTCGTATAATCAACAAAACATATAAATCAATTTTTTAAACCTTTAAATTAACTATTTTTGCAACGGTATTAGATTTGAAATTATCTTACCAAAATCATAAAATACAAAGTAAATAAAACCAACCAAAACTAATAAAATGCCTGCCTACTCAGGGATTTGTTACTATGATAGACCACCAAAACGACGATTTAGATAACATAAATAATACACCAGACGAACAACCTAAAGAAACCATAACCCGAATTACAGGTATGTATAAGGATTGGTTCCTAGATTATGCATCGTATGTTATATTAGAGCGTGCTGTACCAGCTATTGAAGATGGTTTTAAACCTGTACAGCGTCGTATTATGCACTCCATGAAGGATTTAGATGATGGTCGCTACAACAAAGTAGCCAATATTGTTGGGCATACCATGCAGTATCACCCTCACGGCGATGCTAGTATTGCCGATGCTATGGTGCAAATTGGGCAGAAAGATTTACTAATAGATACACAAGGTAACTGGGGAAACATCTTAACAGGCGATAGGGCTGCCGCATCGCGTTATATCGAGGCGCGCCTCTCAAAGTTTGGTTTAGATGTTGTTTTTAATCCTAAAATTACCGAATGGCAATCTAGTTACGACGGCAGAAGAAAAGAACCGGTAAACCTTCCAGTAATGTTCCCTTTACTATTAGCACAAGGTGGCGAAGGGATTGCAGTGGGTTTATCTACTAAAATATTACCACACAACTTTATTGAGCTTATTGAAGCCTCTATCAAGCATCTACAAGGTAAAAAATTCACACTTTTACCAGATTTTCCAACCGCAGGAATAGCCGATTTTTCTAACTATAATGACGGTTTACGTGGAGGAAGAGTGCGGGTTCGAGCTAAAATTTCGCAAGTGGATAAAAATACACTGGCAATTACCGAAATACCTTTCGGAACAACAACATCATCTTTAATAGATTCCATTTTAAAGGCCAACGAAAAAGGGAAAATTAAAGTTAAAAAGATTGAAGATAATACCGCAGCCGAAGTTGAAATATTAATACATCTACCATCGGGATTATCGCCAGATAAAACCATCGATGCCTTGTATGCCTTTACAAGTTGCGAGTCGTCTATTTCGCCATTAGGTTGTGTTATTGAAGACAATAAACCTTTATTTATTGGGGTTACCGAAATGTTACGCCGCTCTACCGACAATACGGTACAGCTTTTAAAACAAGAGTTGGAAATTAAACTCAACGAGTTTGAAGAGCAATGGCATTTTGCTTCACTAGAGCGCATTTTTATAGAAAATAGAATTTACCGCGACATTGAAGAGGAAGAAACTTGGGAAGGCGTTATTTCTGCTATTGACCGCGGACTTCAACCTCATATAAAACATTTAAAACGCGCCGTTACAGAAGAAGATATTCTGCGTTTAACCGAAATACGTATTAAACGTATTTCAAAATTTGATATTGATAAGGCCCAACAAAAAATAGAGGCTTTAGAAGCTAATATCGCCGAAATAAAGCACCATTTAGCAAATCTTACCGATTATGCTATTGCTTATTTTAAAAGATTAAAAAAAGAATATGGCGAAGGTCGCGAACGCAAAACTGAAATTAGTGTTTTTGATGATGTAGATGCCACCAAAGTGGTAATTAGAAACATTAAGCTTTATGTAAATAGAGCAGAAGGTTTTATAGGAACCTCGCTTCGTAAAGACGAATATGTTTGCGATTGTAGCGATATTGACGATATTATTGTATTTACCAAAGCTGGTAAAATGATGGTGACAAAAGTCGATGCTAAAATTTTTATAGGTAAAGATATCGTGCATGTCGCCGTGTTTAAAAAGAAAGATAAACGCACAATCTACAACATGATTTATCGCGACGGAAAAAGCGGACCATCTTACATTAAACGTTTTGCAGTTACAAGTATAACACGCGATAAAGAATACGATTTAACAAACGGAACAAAAGGGTCGGTAATGCTTTACTTCTCGGCAAATCCCAATGGAGAAGCCGAAGTAATTACCATTAATTTACGACAAGCAGGAAGTATAAAAAAACTAAAGTGGGATATTGATTTTGCAGATATTCTTATTAAAGGTCGAAGCTCTAAAGGGAATTTAGTAACGAAATACCCAATAAAACGGGTGGAGTTAAAAGAAAAAGGCGTTTCTACTTTAAAACCTCGAAAAATTTGGTTCGACGATATCGTTAAACGATTAAATGTAGATGGTAGAGGAGAGTTATTAGGTGAGTTTAGAGGTGAAGATAAATTATTAATTATAAACAAATCGGGTATTGTAAAAACGGCAACCCCTGAAGTTACCATGCATTTTGATAGTGATATGGTAGTTTTAGAAAAATGGATTCCGAAAAAGCCAATTTCTGCTATTTATTATAACGGCGAAAAGGAATTGTACTATGTAAAGCGCTTTTTAGTTGAGCACGAAGGTCGAGAAGAATCCTTTATACCAGAACATCCAAACTCTAAATTAGAAATTATTTCTACAGACTGGAAACCTATGGCAGAGGTTGTTTTTGTAAAAGAACGCGGTAAAGAACGAAAACCGAATTGGGAAATTAATCTTGAAGAATTCATTGCCATTAAAGGTATTACAGCTTTGGGTAATCAATTAACAAAGGATAAAGTAAATCAAATTAACGTGCTAGATCCTTTGCCTTTTGAAGCGCCAAAAGAAATACCAGCAAACGATATTGAGGTCATTGATGAGAAAGAAGTGTCAGCAATTCCATCTGATGAAAATAAGGCGCACGGTTCAACGCCATCAAACACTCAATCTAAAGACATTGGTGGTGAAGATGACGAATCGCAAAAAACCTTATTCGATTAAAACAAATACGTGTAAAAAATTAGTTCTTTTCTACGATAGCGTCTAATGTTTTTGTAATGATGTTAACATCGGTTTCGTAATCAAACCAATGGGTATTCTTATTTTTCTTAAACCAAGTTAATTGACGTTTTGCAAATCTTCGGGTATTTTTTTTAATTTCAGAAATTGCAAAATCTAAAGACCAATCGCCATTTAAGTATTTAAACAATTCTTTATAACCAACGGTGTTTAAGGCATTTAGTGATTGATAAGGCGCTAAAGTTTTAACTTCATCTAAAAGGCCTTGTTGCATCATAACATCAACACGCTGGTTAATTCTGTGGTATATAAGATCTCTGTTGGCCGTTAATCCAACCGAGATGGTTTTAAAGTTGCGATTCGCTTTTGTTTGATTTAAAAAGGAAGAATACGGTTTCCCCGAACCCAAACAAATCTCTAAAGCACGTATTACACGATGCGGATTTTCAATGGCTATAGTGCTATATGCTTTGGGATCTAACGCTTTTAACTGGGCTTGTAATTTAGCAATCCCATGGGTTTCAAGCTCAGTATTCAACTGCTCACGAATGCTTTTGTCAACTTCAGGAAAAGCATCTAAACCCCGTGTAACGGCGTCGACATATAATCCAGAACCACCAACCATAATAACCACATCTTTAGTTTTAAAAAGGGTGTTTAAACAGTTTAAAGCCGCTTTTTCAAAGGCTCCAACATTATAATGGTCGTGAATGGATTTGTGCTGAATAAAATGGTGTTTTGCTGCCGCTAATTCTTCTTCAGAGGGCGCTGCAGTTCCTATCTGCATTTCTTTAAAAAATTGACGAGAATCTGCCGAGATAATATCGGTATTATAATATTGCGCTAACTTAATACTTAACGCCGTTTTACCAATAGCCGTCGGACCAATAATAGAAATAAGATATTTATCCATAATGCAATTTGTTTCCACATTTATGGCAAAATTTGGCATCATCTAGATGACCTACGGCTAAGCAGTTTATACAACATAGTGAGTTGAGTTGAACAGCATTCGATGTGGTTTCAGGAAGGTTTTCTGTATTTTTATTTTTATTTGCCTTATTTTGAAAGCTATATTCTGCCGAAACAATACCAGTAGGCACTGCAATTATTCCGTAACCTAAAATCATAACAAAAGAGGCTATAAATTGACCAAGAGGCGTTTGTGGAGTAATATCGCCAAAGCCTACTGTGGTTAGCGTAACAATACACCAATAAATACTTTTAGGGATATTTGTAAAGCCGTTCTCTTCGCCTTCAATCAGGTACATAACAGTGCCAATTATAATCGAGATGATAATTACCGCATATAAAAATACTGATATTTTAGCTCGGCTCGATTTTAGCGCACTCATCAAGTTATTAGAAGCACCTAAATAACGCGCTAATTTTAATATTCTGAAAACACGAAGTAAACGCAAGGCACGTAAAGCCGCGAGGGCATGTATACCTCCAAAAATTAAAGAAATGTATTTAGGTATGGTAGACAGTAAATCGACGATACCGTAAAAACTAAAAATGTAATTTAATGGTTTTTTTACTGTAAGAATCCTAGTGATATACTCAATGCTAAACAGTATAGTAATAATCCATTCAGAGATATTAAGAAAATCATAGTATTTATCATTTATGCTTTCAACACTTTCAAGCATTACCAGCAATACACTTGTTAGAATTGTTATTAACAATATAACATCAAACAACTTACCGGCAGGTGTATCAGCTTCATAAATAATTTCATGAATCTTAATTTTCCATTTCGCTAACTTATACTTATTCATAAGTCAAAAGTAATAAAAGATTTGCTATTTTCAATTTTAAAAACCAGTAAGTAGGACTTTGTATAGATGCAAATTAACCTAGGTCTTAGTGACTGTTTTTTAACAATTTAGTTTAAAGTTTTTATATTAGTGCTATGAAGTTTAGGATTTTATTTTCTTTTTTACAACTAAGCCTTTTTGGGTTTTCGCAACAAACCGAATTTGTTGACTTTAAAACTGCAAAAGCTGAAATTTACCTAAATCCCTCACAAAAAGAAGTGTCAGGAACGATTTACTACACTGTAAAGATTATTAAAGATGTAGATTCTGTTTTTATTGATGCCAATAACTTTAAAGATATTAAATATATTCTCAATAATGAGATTAGGGGGGCTAATTATAATGGGAAGCATTTAATAATAAAGCATAATTTTAAAGCGAATAGTACACATAGGATAAAGGTTACATGGAAAACTAATCCTAAAAAAGCCATCTATTTTATAAATTGGGCTAATACAAGTACGAATAATCAAATATGGACACAGGGTCAAGGCAAATATACTAGTAACTGGTTACCCTCTATTGATGATATGAATGAAAAAATTGAATTTGATTTAACCATCAGCTTTAATTCAGATTATCAGGTAATAGCTAACGGTAAACTCAAAGAAAAAGAAATAAAAGATACCATAACCACTTGGCGTTACGATATGCAAAAACCTATGCCTAGTTATTTGGTAATTCTGGCCATTGGTAAATATCACCAGAAAGTAAGCTATTCTAAATCTGGTATCCCCTTAAAAATGTATTACTACCCAGAGGAGGCCGAAAAATTCGAGCCAACTTATCGTTATACCAAACAAATTTTTGATTTTTTAGAAGATGAAATTGGAGTGCCTTATCCGTGGCAAAACTACAAGCAAGTGCCGGTAAAAGACTTTCTGTATGCAGGTATGGAAAACACGGGCACCACTATTTTTTCGGATACTTTTGTAGTAGACTCGATAGGTTTTGTCGATAAGAATTATGTGAACATCAATGCACACGAATTGGCACACCAGTGGTTTGGTAATTTAGTTACAGCCAAGTCTAGTAAACATCATTGGTTACAAGAGGGTTTTGCAACCTATTATGCCTTATTGGCAGAACGGCATATTTTTGGGGACAATTACTACTATTGGCAGTTATATCAATACGCTAACGAATTATTAGAACAGGAGAAAAACGGGGCAAGTACAGCGCTATTAAACCCCAAATCTAGCAGTACGACATTTTATAAAAAAGGCTGTTTAGCCTTACATGTTTTGCGTGCTAAAATAGGCGATCGAGCTTTTAGAGCTGCCGTAAAAAATTATCTTATAAAGCATCAATTTAATAATGTTGAAACGCTCTATTTTTTAAATGAAGTTGAAAAAACCTCCAATAAAGACATCTCTAATTTTGTTGAAACTTGGTTAAATGATCCTACTTTTTATTATGAAGAAGTTGAGAAATTATTGCGCACTGAATCTGATTTTCTTGAAAATTACATTCAGATGGACTGCAAAAAGCCACACTCAAAATGTGGTGAAAATTTAAGGACTTTAATTTCTGATGAGGCTAAGATTAAAATCATTGATCAAAAGCCAGAACTTATCACAAAAGTAGATTTTAACAACGCTATAAAAGTACGTCAAGCTATAGCAAGAAACATATTAGAAATTCCCTTAGAGTTAAAGGAAGAATACGAATCGCTTTTAGATGATAAATCGTATAATACCATAGAAATGGCATTGGCAACCCTATGGAAAAACTTTCCAAACGAAAGACATCGATATCTCCGTAAAACAAAAGATATTTATGGTTTTAATAATCATAACGTAAAAATACTGTGGCTAACTTTAGCTTTAATTACTGACGATTTTGAACCTCAAAATAAGATGATGTATTTTGAAACCTTAACGAATTATACAAGTGATGTTTACGGTTTTGGGACTCGGCAAAATGCGCTGCAGTATTTAGTACAAATTCAAGCTTGCAATAGGGTGTGTAGAAACAACTTAGAATTGGCTACCAAACACCATAATTGGCGATTTGCTAAATTCGCGAAAGGTTTATTAGCGGTTTTAGATTCTAAAAAATAGAGCTAAAACTATTTTAAGTTTTAATTTAAAAGCTTTGGCATTATCGGGGTGAACTGTCAATTTTAATTTGTTAAAACTTAATTTGTTGTCTTTTTTCTTCTTTCTTATCACTTCTTATTTATATTTACAGCTAAAAACGTAATGAGAGCATTAGTTATTTCTGGTGGAGGTAGTAAAGGCGCTTATGCTGGTGGTGTTGCCGAATATTTAATAAAAGAAAAGGGTAGAACTTACGACATGTTTTTAGGGACCTCTACAGGAAGCTTATTAATTCCGCATTTGGCACTCGGTAAATTAGACAAAATTAACAAGGTGTTTACCAGTGTAAATCAAAACCATATATTTAGTGTAAATCCTTTTGTAGTGCGTAAAAGAGGAGATAGAGAGTTTGTGTCGATAGACTTTTTAAATTCATTATGGCAATTTATAAGAATGAAACGTACTTTTGGCGAAAGTAAAGCACTACGTCGCTACTTAAAAAAGCATTTTAGTTACGAAGAGTTTTTGCAAATTCGGGAAACCAAAAAAGAAGTTGTCGTTACGGTTTCTAATCTTTCGAAAAATCAAGTGGAGTATAAATCGATAAAAGATTTTACGTACGATGAATTTTGTGATTGGATATGGATTTCTTGCAATTATATTCCTTTCATGTCTTTGGTTAAAAAGAACGAATTTGAATATGCCGATGGTGCTTTTAGCTGTGTTGTCCCTATTCGGGAGGCTGTTTTACGAGGAGCAACCGAAATTGATGCCATAATATTAGAGTCGGAAAGCATGGCGTATAATAAAATACTGGGTAAAAACCCGTTTTCATTAATGATAAGTCTGTTTGGTCATTTAACCGATCAAGTAGAGCGAAATGATATCTTGATCGGTAAGCTTGCCGCAAAGAATAGGGATGTAAAACTTAATCTGTTTTATACACCTTCAAAACTTACCGAAAATTCTTTAATATTTAATAAAAAACTCATGAGTACTTGGTGGAAGCAAGGTTATAATTATGCTAAACAAAAGGATGAGCAGGCATACCATAACGAGCTAAGGGCTAATTGATTTACAAAAAATCTGAAACCTCATTCTTTATAAACGACAGGGCTGTATCACTAGGCGGACGTCGCTCCATCATTTCAGTTAAAAGCACTTCCCTCAGTTCGTTCGCAGTTTTTGTTTTTTCAAGCATGCTGGCTTTTCTAATGAGCTGAATGGTAGCATTTTTAGCTGCAGAAATAACACTCCAACATTTTTCGCTAACATAAATTTGTTGCGCTAAATTATGATCCATTTCCTGTTCTATATTTTGTATAAGTAATTGCTCGTAATCTTCTTTATTAGAGCTAATTGGAGCAACTCGAACAAGTAGTTTATTAGGCGAAATTCTTTCTAAAAATAAAGTGAGCCTTTCGTACGCCTGTAGTCTTAAAGGTAATGCAGAAACCTGTAAATCTTTTTTTAATAAAAAACGTCTCCTACCATCTTCATTTTTAGTGTGTTCTTTAAAAAAATGATAAGCAATAAGACCAACTATTAACGATGGTATAAGTACTAAAAACAAATCAATAATCCTTTCTGCGTCCATAAAATTGTAAGTTAAGCGTTTCTAATTCATGTAAATTTAATCTCAAATATAAAACTTTCTTTAATATGTTTTATGAAGTATCTTTTTTTGGTTTTATTGGGTTTTTAGATTTAGAGTGTTTTGTTTGAAAAACTTCTAGCTATCCTATTACTGGAGCATGAATTGAAGTCCGACAAGAATAAAAAGTTTAAGTAGTTGTATTCGTTTTTTGTAATACTCAACAAATCACGTTTATCTGTGTATTCTGTTTGAAATAAACCCTAACACCATACAACAATTGCAGAAATACCCCAAGAAAAACAATTATTCGATTTTTAAATGAACACCGTATTAGGTGAGGTAATTTTGATATTTATTGTGTTCTAAAGATAATCCAGTATAATTAGCGATACTAAGAATTAAAAAATCTTACTTGATGTTGTGTTATTAAGAGCACGAGCTGTTTTATTTAAACAAAAGCTAAACTTTTCGCAGGTCAAACAATAAGAATAAAACACCATTGGTTTTGTCTCCTATTTTTTTACGGATAATAGAAAACGCCTTGGTTATTTGGGCTTCAACCGTTTTTATAGATACACTAAGATACTCAGCGATTTCGATATTGGTTAATCCCTCTTGTTTACTGAGGAGAAAAGTCCGTTTGCATTTTGGAGGCAAGTGTTCTATTTCTGCTTTAACCATGGCAATTAATCGTTCTACAGTAGTTTTATCATCTTCTTCTAAAATCGCGTCTAAGGCTTCTATATATTTCTTTTCAATAGCTGTAGTAGATTTCATTTTTCTATACTGATCAATAAACTCGTTATAAACCGATTTGTAGAGGAACCCCTGCACAGCAAATTCACTTTTAAGCTTATGGCGCTGTTGCCACACGCGAATAAATACATTTTGTACAATATCTTGAGCCAGATTATGGTCCTGCGATAAACTAAAAGCATAAACGCATAATTTTTGGTTGTACTGCTCAACTAAAAAGGTATAAGCCTCTGTTTTTCCGTTTTTTAAGCCTTGAATTAAAGCTGCATTATCTGTTAAATAATCTACCATTTTATAAAATTTCTATTGCAAATTAATAAAAATATTGAATAAAAGTTAGGGTTTGCTAAAATAGCTTCGTTATACTGTAAAGTTATAGGGTTAAAATGAAATTCCAAAAAATCGAAAATATAATAGTCAAATACCTGAGTAATCAAGCCAGTTTAAGTGAACTGGATGCACTTACGCTTTGGCTAGATAATCCTAATAACGCTAAGTTATTTAGCGATTATGTTAAAACCAATTATGCTATTAATTATAATATGAAGCAATACAATTCAAAACAAACCAAAGCGCATGTGCTGCATGTTATCAACAAGGATAAATTGGCTCGTCGTGCGGCTAAAAGGAAAAGAAACCTTTTAAAATATGCTGCACTAGCCCTTATATTTTTATCCATTGGGTTTGGTGCAATACATATCTATTTTGGAAATGCAGACACACTTGTTATTCCAGAGGAAAGCATAACGCTACAATTACAGGATGACCTTATTAAAATTATAAATGATGATGAATCTGCCGAGGTTATTGATGCAAATGGCAATATTATAGGTGTTCAATCTGGTAATCAAATAGTGTATCACAAAAAAAATGAAAACGAGGCCTTAGTTTACAATACGCTCGCGGTGCCTTATGGGAAGCGCTTTGAAATTCAATTATCAGATGGTACCAAGGTAAAATTAAATGCAGGATCGACTTTAAGATACCCCGTTAATTTTGCTCAAGGAAAAGAACGAAAAGTTATTTTAAATGGCGAGGCTTTTTTTAATGTTGCTAAAGATACTAAACATCCTTTTATAGTCCATGCCAATGAAATTGACGTTCGGGTATTGGGTACAAAATTTAATATGTCGTCTTACCCTGAAGATGAGCACATAAACACCGTATTGGTTGAAGGCGCTGTAAGCACTTATAAAACTAGTGATACTTACCAACCTGATAACTCTATAGTGCTAAAGCCTGGTGACAAAGCTGCTTGGAGTAAAACAAATAAAACCATGGAGGTTAACCAAACCCATATCGAATCGCATTTGGCTTGGATAGACGGCAGACTTATACTTTATGAGATCGAATTTAACGCCATATTAAAAAAATTAGAAAGGCAGTATAATGTTGTGTTTGTAAATAACAATAAAGACTTGAACAATCGATTTTTTACCGCAACGTTTGATGTTGAAGATATTACTCAAGTGATGAAAAGTTTAAGTTATTCGGGAAATTTCAGCTATGCATTTGAAGACAATAAAATTATCATTAACCAGTAAAAATGAAACACTTATGAAGAAAACCAACAGTTTCAAAGAAATCACTTTTAAATCCAATTTTAAGACCTGATATTTTCTCAAGAAGGTTTAAAACAAAAACCGGAAAATGCTGCAACATTTCCCGATTTTCAAAAAAAGTGATTCCAATGTCTAACACATTAAATCAAACCAAAAGTATGAAAAAAATTATCATTGAGATAGGTAAAATGCCGTATCTCCCTAAACTAAGTTTAAAAATGAAGCTTACGTATTTTTTGCTTTTTTTAACCCTATTTCAAATACAAGCGCATACATACTCACAAAATGTAAAGGTTACTTTAGATTGTAAGGACATGAAGCTTGAAGATGTGCTGCGCGAAATCGAAGAAAAAACAGCATACAAATTTTTGTATGAAAAAGATGTTTTTAAGAAACATAAAATTGTAAGTATAGCAGCAAACAAAGAAAAACTATCGACGGTTTTAAAAACGCTCTTTAAAAGTGAAGGAATAGATTTTAAAGTAAGTGATAAGCAGATTGTGCTGTTTCCAAAAGTTAAAGCAGATAGTTTAATGGAAAGTGCTGTAAATACGGTAGGGAAACTTTTCCAAAGTTATATTACAGGTAAAATAACCAATACTAACGGTGAACCCTTGGCAGGAGCAACCATAATATTTAAAGGTACAAACAAAGGAGTAAGTTCGAATTTCGATGGCCAATACAGAATAGCTCTAATAGATCAAGCAAAAACGCTATCGGTTTCTTACTTAGGATACGAGACAAAAGATGTTGATATTTTAGACAGAACAGTTATTAATATTCAATTAAGTGAGGCGGTTACTGGTCTAGATGAGACTGTGGTTATTGGGTATGGCAACATAAAAAGAGAGACTCTAACTGGGTCTGTGGGCACGGTAGATGTGTTGAGCATTCAAAATCAAGGTCGAATTTTAAATATTGATGCAGCATTACAGGGCCAAGTGGCAGGTGTGCAGGTTAGTAGTCCAAATGGCAGACCTGGAGCAGCAGCAAAAGTAAGAATTAGAGGAAGCTCTTCTATTTTAGGAACCAATCAACCACTTTATGTTATTGATGGTGTGCCTTTATCTCCAAGTGTAGAAATTCCAGGCTTTAAAGATTTTATTGATTTTTCTACAAATAATAACACGACCGATTTTGAGAATGACGGATTTAATAATGACTTAGGCTTTTTAGATTTTAGAAATATTGAAAGTATTTCTGTTCTTAAAGATGCATCGGCTACCGCTATTTATGGCTCTAGAGGCGCAAATGGAGTTATTATGATCTCAACTAAAACTGGAAAAAAAGCAACAAAACCACAATTTGAGCTTTCTACGACACAACGCGTAAACATAAGTCAAAAACTCAATGTATTAAATTCTAAACAATACCAAGAAATTTACAAAGAAGCGATAGAAAATTATCAAAATTCAGGAGGGGTAATTCCAAATAACGATTTGTTTGCTCAAGGTATTTTGGCGGGTACAGAAGTTGATTTGGGGGTGGATACCGATTGGCAATCTTTGGTAGGCAGTGGTACCTCTTACACCAATGATTACAGACTAGCAGTACGAGGAGCAACCGAGAAAGGCTCTTATTTTACATCACTTAGTATTCTAAATGATAAAGGGGCCATTAAAGGCGACGAATTAACGCGATACAGTTTAGGGCTTTCATTAAAACAAGAGTTAAAAGACAATCTTAAATTTTTTAGCAATTTAAGTTTAGGTTTGGTAGAAAGTGAGGCTGTTCTTGGTGGGTTTTTTAGTGCATCGCAGGCCGCTACAACCATTAGACCAGATAAAACACCCTTTGATGATGAGGGTAATCTTCTTGAAAAAATAGGAGATATTTACAATCCCGTTTCTCTCAAAGAGAATAAAATAACTTCAAGCACATTTTCTATACTCGGAAGTATGGGTTTAGAGTACGAGCTTATTAAAAATTTAGTATTTAAATCTATGGGAATACTACATTTTATAGATGGTGAAAATTATTCTTTTTATCCTAGTTTTACCACAGCAGGATTATCTAAAAACGGCAGAGGTGGCCTAATAAATACCAGAACAATTGATCCTTCTGTTGAAACAACAATAACTTATAATTTTTCTGCTGGAAAGCATAATGCTAATATTTTAGCTGGTAATACGTTTCAAAAAAATAGTTCGAAAACCTATAATACCTATGGCGAAAATTTTCCTAACGATGATACATTAACAGGTATAAGCTATGCCGGCGAAAATTTATCCGTTCAAGAAGCTATTACAAAAAGTACTCTTATTTCTTTTTTCTCGAGGTTACAATACGATTACGACAAAAAGTATTTGTTAAGTCTTTCGGCAAGAGCCGATGGTTCGTCAAAATTTGGTGCCAACGAACGTTGGTCTTATTTTCCTTCGGTAGGTTTGGGCTGGAATATCCATAGAGAAAACTTTGTAAAAGAAGTATCGTGGTTAAGCAACTTAAAAATAAGAGCTAGTTTTGGTCAAACTGGTAATGTAACTTTCGATCCTAATCAATCCTTTAGTTTATTTGGGGCATTAAACGGCAATACTGGTATATACAATGGTGATACGGGGGTGGTACCTTTGCGAATTGGTAATCCTGAATTAAAATGGGAGATTACCACACAAAAAGACTTTGGATTAGATTTTGGCTTTCTTAATGATGCCATTGCTGGTGAGTTTGGCTATTACATTAAAGAAACTAAAGATGTACTTTTTCAAACCACATTACCATCTTCTTCTGGTTTGGGCACTGTTATAGCCAATTTAGGTGATACCGAAAACAAAGGCTTTGAGCTAACGCTTAATTTTAGAATTGTAGATAACAAGGATTTTAAATGGAATATGATGTTTAACGCTGCTACGGCAAGCAGTAAAGTAAAGCGTTTAAATAGTAGTTATAAAGATGATTTGGGTAGAATATATCTAGGAGGAGTATATCTAATAGAAAACGAACCATTAGGCTTAATTAGAGGTTTTGTTGCTGAGGGAATTTTTAAAACTCAAGATGAAATTGATGCTTTGAATTCTAGCTCACCCTCGGGTGTTTATCAACACAGTGAT
The DNA here is from genome assembly GCF_009498295.1 of Oceanihabitans sp. IOP_32. Classification (NCBI taxonomy): domain Bacteria; kingdom Pseudomonadati; phylum Bacteroidota; class Flavobacteriia; order Flavobacteriales; family Flavobacteriaceae; genus Oceanihabitans; species Oceanihabitans sp. IOP_32. Next base: position 3,153,572 of record NZ_CP040813.1, read on the forward strand.
ACAGGTCCTGGGGATATTAAATATGCCGATTTGAATGGAGACGGATTTGTAAACGCTTCGGTTGGATCTGGAGAAGATGTGACCTCTATTGGTAACGTAGAACCCGATTTCTTTGGAGGCATTAATTCTAATTTTTCTTATAAAGGTTTAAGCTTAAATATTTTCGCAAATTACAGTGTAGGTAACGATATTTACTGGAAAGCTGGAGAAGAAACCTTTAGTTTCACCTCTACAAACGATCAAGCTAATAAGCTGGTGGATGTATTTAACCGCTGGACACCTAATAATCCAAACGCGAAATATCCAAGAGTGAGTTATCGAAATAATTTAGGAGGTGCTAATCGTAATAACAGACGTTCAAGTTTATATATAAATAAAGGCGACTATTTAAGAATAAAAGCGGTTACGCTAAGTTATAGCCTTCCTAGAGACGTACTTAAAAACATAAATATTCAGGATATGTCAATTTTTGTAACTGGTACAGACTTATTCACATTTACCAAATACCCAGGAGCTAATCCAGAGTTTGCAAATGTTTCCAGTCTTCGTTCTCCTTTAGATCGTAACAGATATCCCGTAGCAAAGCAAGTTACGGCTGGGGTGAGGTTAACTTTTTAAAATAATTTACAATGAAAAACAAAACTATAATATTTTGGTTATTCGCATTTACGTTATTTACAGCTTGCGACGATGCGTTGGATGTAAAACCTGAGAATTACTTATTTGAAGAGCAATTGGTAACAGACGATAAAAGTGCACAAACTTCTTTAGTAGGGGTATATACGCAGCTTAATTCAACCTATATAAGTCAATATTCAGAGCTTCTGCCCGCATTAATGGCAGGGGAGTTAAGCACTACTAATACGGGTTTTTTCAGAGATGCCTCTCTTAACGATTTCGATCCTAATTCTATTAGCGTTAAGCTTTTTTATGAGGTCTTTTACGACATTATAAACTCTGCAAATGCAACAATCTCTGGAGTATTAGGAAACGACGCGGTGTCTAAAGTCGAACAAGACAGAATTCTTTCTGAGGCTTATTTTTTGCGTGCGTTTGGGCATTTTCAGGTCTTGAGATATTTTGGTCAGTTTTTTGATATTAATAGTCCGTACGGAATTGTAATTTTAAAAGAACTTTCTACTTTCGAAAATAGAGAAAGACCCCGTTTAAGTGTTCAAGAAAGTTACGATTTTATTCTTAAAGATTTAGACGAAAGTATCAGGCTAAATGCCCCATTTACTAATAATTTTTATGCTTCAGCTTTGGCGGCAAAGGCTTTTAAAGCAAACGTATTGCTTTATATTGGTGGCGATGCCAATTACACGCAAGCCATTAATTTAGCTAATGCTGTAATTAATGATGGTAGTGTAACTTTAGAGACAAACTTTGCAGACATTTTTGATAATGGTAATAGTAATGCAGAGGTGATTTTTTCGCGTTTTGCCGATAATAGTGCCTCAACTAAAACTGCTTCTTTTTACCAATTACAAAACAAAGCCTCGACTTTAATTAAAAACTATTTACAAAACGACCCAAGAGCTACAGACTCTTATAATTCAACTAATAGTAGAATTAAAAAAGTTTATATTCTAGATTTAAAGGGAGGCCCTACAAACTTTATGCGTTTGGCCGAGCTCTATTTAATAAAAGCAGAGTGTCAAGCCAGATTAAATCTGTTATCTGAGGCCGAAACAACATTAAATTTTGTGAGGCAAAGGGCTTATGGAGCAATACCACCCGCATTAACTTATAATAACAGTGACGAATTACTCAATTTAATTTTTGAAGAATACGTAAAAGAACTTTGTTTCGAGGCTGGTTCCGTTTGGTTTTCTGCTGTAAGGCATAACAAGATAGAAACTGTAAATCCTAATGTTTCAAGTACGAACCAATACATATTACCAATACCTCTAAATGAACTTGAATCAAACACCTTGTTTGGAGCACAAAACCCTGGCTACGATGGCATATAATACATTAGAATTTTGAGTTAGTTTTTTAATAGGGCTTTAAATTTTCCCCGAAGGTTTAGGGCTCTATTTTAAAGATTTTTTATTCATATTATATTTTATGGTGCTACAAAACTTAAAGGAATAGGGCAACGAGGTAATTTGTTCGATTGCTCTCTTTAGCAATTTATGCTAAGCAAATAAACCACCATGGATTAGAAGTGCATAGTTTCAGAAAAAAACAAAATGCCTTTAAAACCACGTTTCGTCTGTAGTGTTTAGGCATTAAGAGAGGTTTCATTATTATAAGTTCTATCGCCTCTTAGCACTCTACCGAAATAATCTGTGCTTAAAAGTTTATAGAGATTAAAGTAACTGTAATGAAAAATAAGAGTATTAACCTGTAAATCGATAATAACTTTAAAAAGATTTTTAATGCTCAATAAAAAGAAAATATATAAGAGCTGTTTTGTATGTGTTTTATTGTTTCATCAATGTGTTTATACACAAATAAGCATAAAAGTACCTACAACTCAAACAAAGAAAGTTACTATTAAAAGTAGAGTAGTCGATACTCAAAACGAACCCATTCCATTTGCAAACATTGTGTTTATAAACTTAGAAACCGAAAATAAAATAGGTGTGATTAGCAATGAAGCTGACGGAACATTTACCATAGAATTACCCTCTGGCGATTATATTTTAGAAGTTAGCGTTTTAGGCTATTCAAAACACATAAAAAAATACACGTTTACAGCAGACACGTTGTTAGCAGACATTATATTTTACGAACAAAATGAACAGTTAGATGAGGTGCTTATTAAAGCGGATATCTCAAAAAATATAAAACACAGTGCCACCACGAGTATGACGGTTAACATACAAAATGACTCGTTGTATAAAAAAATATCGACAGCAGATATTTTGACATTACTTCCTGGAGTACAGCTTGATGAAGAAGACAGTGTTAAACTCAAAGGGGAGTCGGCTACCATTACAATAGATGGTAAGAGGCAAAAGATGAGTACCAAAACCCTAATGATGCTTTTAAAAAGCATTCCAGGCGATCAACTAAAAAATATAGAACTTATTAATACACCCTCTGCAAAACATAGTGGTAGACTAAAAAAAATTATAGATATTAATTTAAAAAAACAACGAAAAGATGGTCTATTAGGGTCTTTATCAACAATGGTTATTAATGCCGATTTGGCTATTGGGGCTTCTGCAATAATTAATTATAAAACGGGTAAGTTTATTTTCTCGGGTATGTCGAACCCTTATTCGTATTCTAAAAGGTCAACAAAAGCTTTTGTAGATAGACAATTATTAGATAATAGTTTGTCTTTTATTGAAACTCAAGAAAACATAAGAGAAAGCCGTAATGGTTTTAATCAATTTGGGGTTGATTACGCCATCAATAAAAAGCATTCTGTATCTGCTACCATGAGTTTGAACAATGGTAGCAATGATAATAATACAGATTTTACAACCCATCAGTTTGCCTTTAATACGTTAACCAATCAACAGTTTAATACTAACAGTGATAACATGCAGGACAAGTCTTATGATCTGGATTTTGCGTATCGTTATGATATTGGGGAGCAAGGCACGCGCTTGGATTTTGCTAGTAGTTACGGCTTTAAAAAAGCAGACTATAGTAATTGGAATGAAAGCGAACTTATTGATATACTTAACAATATAACAAGCAATAATACCAATAGAGACACGCAAGAGCAAGAAAATACGCAATACAGTAGCCGATTGGATTACGCTACACCATTAAAAGACAAAAAAGGAAAATTTGAAGCTGGTATTAAGTTCGACGATTTAAAAATAACAGATGCTAACCGTTTTGAAAGCTTCGATGCTGATGCTAACGCTTTTGAAACAAATCCTAATTTCACTAATGCTTTTATGTATAATGAACAGGTTTATACGAGTTACGCCAGTTTTAATGCCAATCATAAGAAACTAAAATATTCCTTAGGTTTAAGGTTAGAGCATGTGGAGACCCAAAGTTTTTCTGAAACCACAAATCAAACATTCCATAATGCATTCACTAATTTTTTACCAGTGGTAGCCTTAAAATATATGACTAACAAAAAGGAAACCAGTAATATAAATTTATCCTACAGAAAAGGGTATAGTCTTCCGCCATACATTCAATTAAATCCTTTTGAGAGTTTTGTAAATTCTAATACTATAAAACGCGGAAACCCTGAGTTATCTCAAAGCATTTACCATCTCTTTAGTTTGGGACATACCATAAAAAACAAATATTTTTTAACGCTTAACGCCAATTTTTACAACAATTTATTCCAAACCACTCAAATATTGGAAGACGAGCTTACCATTATCTCTTATAAAAATCTAGGAACCCGATCGTTGTATAAAGCTAATTTTAGCTCAAGTTTTACTCTATTTCCTTGGTGGCGCTTTAATATAAACCAGGCCTTGAGTTATAGTGTTTTAAAAAATGAAGATGTAGATAATAAGGTGTTTAGCTGGTACACCAATTTGGCTAATTCATTTACTTTACCTCATGATGTTGTACTGCGCTTATCAACTTATTTCTAATGGAGATTCTAACGGCTTAGATAGCCCAAACAGCTTTATTAGGGTAAACACCAACTTGTCTTTGTCTAAGCGATTTTTAAAAAACAAAGCTTCTGCGCAACTGGGCATAGCAGACATTTTTGGAGTAAGCAATAGAATTAAAAGTACAGCCATTATAGACAACACCAGTTATTCTAAAAGAGTAAGCTTACAACGACCAATTATCAATTTTAATTTGTCGTATAATTTTTCAGCAGGAAAAAAAATTAAAAAGAAAAATAAAAAATCTAGTGGCGTAGATAGCTCTAGGTTTTAAATAAAAAATCAATACATAAACATTGAAAACGTACCACTATGAAACATCTTAAATACCTCTTACTAGCACTTCTTTTTATAAACGCAAATCCTTTTTTTGCTCAAAAAGAAGAATTTAGCATTACCAATCTTGATAAAGAAATCCCCATAGATCCTACCGTAAAAACCGGTACATTAAACAACGGTTTAACCTACTACATAAAGCATAATGCTAAACCAAAGAATAGGGCAGAGCTCAGGTTGGTTTTAAAAGCGGGCTCTATTTTAGAGGATGAAGACCAACTCGGGCTCGCCCACTTTGTAGAGCACATGGCATTTAACGGTACGAAAAGTTTTAAAAAAAATGAGCTTATAGATTATTTACAAAGTCTTGGGGTTGAGTTTGGAGCCGATTTAAACGCACACACCAGTTTTGATGAGACGGTTTATAAATTATCGGTACCTACAGATCAGAAAACCTTTAATACGGGATTACAGGTATTGCGTGATTGGGCAGATGGTATCACGTTTGAAGATGAGGAAATTGACAACGAAAGAGGTATCGTGGCCGAAGAACTAAGAGCTAGACAAGGTGCAGGCATGCGTATGTACTACAAATCCATTCCGCTAATTACCAACAATTCCAGATATGCCCAGCGATCGCCCATAGGCACATTAGATGTGATTATGAATTCCGATTACGATGCACTAAAACGTTTTTACCGCGATTGGTACCGTCCGGATTTAATGGCCTTGGTATTGGTAGGCGATTTTGATGTGCTTGAAACCGAAAAAAAGGTAAAGACCCTTTTTAATAGTCTTCAACCCCTTAAAAACCCAAGAGAAAGAGTGTATTACAAAATCCCGGAGCATAAAGATCCCGTAGTTGCCGTTATTACAGACAAAGAGGCTACTGGTGCTAGAGTTTCGCTGTATATTAAAAAAGAAGAAAGCCAGGTAAAAACCTTGCAAGATTATAGGCAAGTGCTTTTAAATCGCTTGTACACTGGTATGTTGCGCCAAAGATTAAGTGATGTGGAGTTACAGCCCAATGCACCTTTTTTAGCAACCACTGTTGGAATCGGTAATTTCTTGGGCAATATGGACAGCTATTATTTAAGAGCTAATCTTAAAGAGGAAAAAATTACCGAAGGTATTGAGGCCTTGTTCACAGAAAGCGAGCGGGCTAAAAAACACGGTTTTACAACCCCCGAATTAGAACGCTACAAACAATTGCTTTTAAACAATGCCGATTTACGCCAAAAAGAAACCGGAAAAATAGGGACAAAATATTATATCGAGCAATATATAGATCATTTTACAGATCGTAAACCCATTCCAAGTGATGCTTTTGTTTATCAGTTTTACAAAGACGTGTTTCCCACCATTACAGTGGATGAGGTTAATAGCATAAGCGAAAAATGGGTAAGAGATGATAATATGGCAATCGTTTTAAATGCTGTTGAAAAAGAAAACTTAAAACTACCAACCGAAAACGATATTAAAACCATCCTTAAAAATGTACAGTTAAAAAACATTGAAGCTTATACCGATACGCTTGGCGATGTTCAATTAATGCCCGTACTTCCAAAACTTGGAAAAATTACGAGCGAAACCTATAATAAAAAAATAGATGTTACCACCTGGCAACTCGCCAATGGCATTAGGGTAATTGCTAAGCCAACAACGTTTCAAAACGATTTAATTTCTATGAATGGGTATCGTCCTGGTGGCAGTTCCACAGCTCCAGATTCCCTTTATGTTTCTGCTAGAAACGCTGGGGTAATTATTGGTTCCAGTGGAGTTAATGGCATATCGAAAAATGACCTTAAAAAGTTAAATATGGGAAAAACGCTACAGGTAACACCCCGCATCAATTTTTATGACGATCTGATTTCTGGTACGAGTTCATCCAAAGATTTAGAACGGATGTTCCAAATGGTACATTTATATTTTACCAAGCCCAATAAAGACGACGCTGTTTTTAATGCCAATAAGGAAAATTTAAAATCTTTATACAAAAACCAGGATAAAAGTCCAGGACGCTTTTTTGAAAAAAAAATTAGCCAATTCATGACCAACAGTCATCTTAGAGCCATGCCCCAAACCATGCAACAAGTTGAAAATGAGCTGAACATCGATGATGCTTATAATTTTTACAAAGAGCGTTTTTCATCAGCCAACGGCTTTACTTTTATTTTTGTGGGTAGTTTTGATATTGAAAACCTTAAAACATATTCAAGCCAATATTTAGGGAGCCTGCCATCAAACCTAAATGAAGAGAGCACATGGAAAGATACTGGTTTGCGATATACCGAAGGCGTAATTAAAAAGACCATTGTAAAAGGTGTGGACGACAAGAGTACAGTAGATATGCGTTTTACAGGAACTTTGGATTTTTCATTAGAAGAAAAGAAGAAATTAAGTCTATTAGGGAAATTGCTTAAAATTAAACTAACCGAAGAAATGCGTGAAAAAATGGCTGGTGTTTATGGTGTACAGGTTTCTGGTTTTGCTTCAGAGCAACCTTATAATTGGTATAGAATGAATATAAGGTTTACCTGCGATCCAGATAATGTAGAACAACTTATAGCCAAGGTTTTTGAGGAAATCAAAAAAATTAAGAACAAAGGGGCTACAGAAAAAGATCTTAATAAAATTAAAGAGGCCGAATTGGCAAACGCTAAAGAATATTTAGAGATAAATAGCTATTGGATTTATAAGCTAAAAGAGGCCCAAGAATATGGTTTAAACCCAGAAGCTATTTTGGATTACAAAAAAACTATCGATAAAATCGATTCTAAAATGTTTCAAGATGCAGCAAACACCTATTTTAACACGGATAATTATGCAGAGTTTATTTTAGTACCCGAATTGAAAAAATAGAATTTATTAAATTTTGGAGCCAGTGGACTTGGGTTTTTGAACAAAATAAAGTCCGCCCTTGGTATTTCGAAAATCATATTTTTTACCTTGAGTTTTGAAATCACTAGTGTATGATTAAAAATATTGTAATGCCATTAATCCTTTTAAAATAAAGAACTTTGCACATTTTTTTAAATGTTACCGTACTTATTTGAAACAATTATTAAGATTTAAAGGAGCTATTTTGTTATTTAAAGTACTGCTGTTTATCAGTTAGTTAGACTCAAGTCTTGGTTCTTATGTCTATTAGCGAAGCGGTCTTATGTCTTTTGTCGGACATTGATGTTTTGAAAGATTATAAAAAAAATTAGTTCTTGTCATATTCTGATGTGCTAAAGCACTTTTAAAAAAACGAAGAACGATTATTTTTATTTAAGCTTTTAACATTGTAATTTTACAATCTAAACAAATTTAATAAAACCATGTCGAATACTGTAAGATTTGCTATTTCACTTGATCGTGAACTCATGGAAAGCTTCGACCGTGCTATCGATAAGCAAGGTTATGTTAATCGTTCTGAAGCCGTTCGAGATTTAATACGTGACAGCTTAGTTACTCAAGATTGGGATGAAAAGGAAGAAGCTATTGGTACCATAACTTTGGTTTATAATCACCATCGCTATTCGTTATCGGAAGAGCTAAACGACAAACAGCACCAACATCACGGATTGATTATTTCGTCGATGCACCTGCATTTAGACCATGATAATTGCCTAGAGATTATTGCCGTAAAGGGCAAAGGAAATAAAATACGCCAATTAGCCGACTCCTTAATCAGTATAAAAGGTGTGAAACATGGTAAACTAACGCTTACTACGGCTGGAAAGGAGATTTCATAGTTAATCTATTAAACTTACTATGATGAGGATTTTAAAATAAAAAGACCTGATGTTCAAAAAACATGAGGTCTTTTTATTTTCTAGAACAATTTCTTAAATTTTAGAAATTATAACTCACACCTATCGAAAAATTACGTGGTGCAGAGACAGCATAAGATTGCCCATCTGCTGGTCCACCATTATCAAACGCAAAGGTTGAGTAATGCTTATCGAACATGTTGTTTACTTCAACAAAAATCTGTCCACGGTAAGACGAGGTACCAGCGAAGTTATAAAAAAGCTTAGCATCTGTACGGGTATAGCCATCATAATAGAAAAAGTTGTCTATACCGCTGGCCCATTTCCCAACATCTCTAACATTTAAGCGTGCTCCAAAACCTGAATTAAAGGTATAATCTAACGAGGCTGTTGTAATGCTTCTTGGAATATTACTAAGTTCTTTACCCACTATAGATTGAACCTGATTTTTAGTTATTTCGGTTTTAAAATAGGTAAACGATCCATTAAAATTTAAACGTTTTAAAGGTTCTGCTTTAATGCCAAACTCTAATCCGCGACGTTGTGTTTCTCCAGCATTTATAAATATGCCAGAGCCTGGAGCAGTCTCATTAATTTCTTTGGTACTGTTTAATATAAAACCAGTTAAATTTAGGCTTAAACGGTTGTTATGCTCGTATTCTACCCCAGCTTCGTATTGCCAAATTTCAGACGGATCTAAATCTATGTCTTTTTCATAGCGCACAGATCCACCTGGTAATGCGAAACCATTAGAAATATTGGCTCTAAAATCAAAACCTTCAAATAATGTAGAGCGAAAGCCGAACTTTGGACTCACGTGCGATAAATCATTTAACGATTTATCTTCGTTTATGCTACCAGGGTCGAGTATTTCCATATTACCATTGTAAACATCGTAACGAACGCCAATGGTTGGTCTAAAATACGGACTAATATCAAATTCTGCTTGTCCAAAAGCCGAAAACGATTGCAGTTCATAGAGGCGGTTTTGGTTTAGACTATTTCGTACTCTATTACTCGTATTCCATCTTTCATAGTCTGTATATTCGTTATAAAATTCTATACCAGTTATCCAATTTACTTCGGTAGATCCCATAGCGTTTTGTCCATTTAAATTGGCACCTGCTGCATAAACATTTCTAGTGGCAAAATATTCGCTTTGTCCGCCTACATCAACACCAAATTTTGAAAACCGTTGGAAATCTTGTTGTACCGCATAACCAAAAACAAGCAAACGTAAATCATCATTAAAAGAATGGTTTATATCAAGTCGCTCTGAAGCGAAAATTTTACTACCACCATCATTCTCAGCATTTAAAGCTTGATCGTAACGGCGGTTTTTATCGTTAAACTGTTCTGTTGGAATATATCCTGTACCATTCCAATCGCCACTATACCCCATTAGAGTTAAAGCAATATCGGTGTTATCGGTGAGTTGATAACCTACTCGGGCATTTAGATTGCCTTTAAAAAACTTAGAGTTTTCGGTAAAACCATTCGTTCTATAAAGTTGAGCCGCGAAATTGGTTTCTAAGGTTTTCTGTCCAATTTCGATTGGTTTTCCAAGAGCAAATTGCGCATCAAATGTTTCATAAGAACCACCTTTAAGGCTTAAGTCTTGATAGTCGCCACCTTTTCTTGTTTCGAAAGCAAGCGTTCCAGCCATTCCAAAACGGCCAAATAGTGCCGAAGATGGGCCTTTATAAACATCAACTTTACTAATATTTAGTGGGATTATGATGTTTACATCGGCATAGCCATCACTATGGCTTTCCCCTTCATTTAAGGATACACCATCAATTTCTATAGCCGCTTCACCAGAGTGTCCACCACCATTAAAACCACGCAGTACAAACACATCGGCCACACCACCTTGATTATATGCACCAATTTCTACACCTGGTACTTGATTTAAAATTTCAAGTGGATTAGTTAGATGTAACTCCTTAATGCTTTTTAGGTTTACTGTGCTCACCGATTCTGTTCTATTACGTTTTTTTAATCCAGCACCTTTAACAACAATTTCATTTAATTCTAAAGCCGTTTCATAAAGCGTTATGTTTACTGTAGTTGCTTTAGAAGCTTCTACATTGAGCGTTTCTCTACAGGTTTGATACCCTATCGCGGTGGCTTCAATAGTATATTCTCCAGCGGGAATATTAGTGATAACAAAAAGACCGTTTTCATCGGTAAAAGAGCCTTTGTTTGTTCCTAAAACGGCAATACTTACACGATCCATACTCGTGTTTTTTTGTGATACAATTTTTCCATTAATTTCACCCGTTTCCTGTGCGCTAACGGCTAAAATGGATAGAAATGCCGAGAGACATAAAAGTAGTTTTGAAAACTTCATAACAATCTTGTTTTAAATGTTGTGAATAATATTTTTTTAACAATTCGTAATACTTCAAATATAAACGCTAATAATGCTTTAGAAAAGAGAAATTCAATTTATTTTATGTGTTTATTTTTTTTTGAATTTATTTACCAAACGTTCTAAGTTCAATTTTTTACAACGTACCAAGACCTTTTAAACACCAAGAAATTCAATGCATTATGGTATAAAATGGAATATTAATTTACAGCTTAGTTGATAAATGGGGATATAAACAATCCTGTTGGATTAGTTTCTAAAGGTTATTTTTTGGTGAGCTCTTCAAAACTGATTATTCGATCACAGATTCGGTTTAATAAAGGCAATTCATGACTTACTACAAGCATCCCTAATTGGCGTTCTTTAACCACTTGCAATACCGTTTGCCATATTTGCGCTTGGTTAATGGTATCTAGCATGGTGGTCATTTCATCTGCTATTAAGTACTTGGTTTCAGGAGCGATAGTTCGGGCCAAACAAAAACGTTGTAATTCGCCGCCAGATAGTTGAGAAGGGTAGCGCTGTAGCAAATCTTTACTAATACCGAAGGTTTTTAAATCGGTATCACTAAAAGAACCAGATTCGGCTAAAACTTGTTTCATACGCCAGCGTGGGTTTATGGCCTTTTCAGGGTGTTGACCAATGATTTGCACAGGGTTTCTCCCTTTGTGATTATAGGCTAAACCATTCACTAAAACAGTTCCTTTATTTGGTTTTAAGTAGCCTGCAATAACTTTAGCAAAAGAACTTTTACCCGCGCCACTTTTACCGTATAAACCAACTATTTCTCCTGGTTTTAAGACAAAGTTAATTTGATCAAATATCCATCTATCTGGACTATAACGAAAACTTATGTTGTTAATTTCTAGCATAAAAACATCTTACCATGGTGTTATTTACCCATGAGGATTCTGGTTTCTTTTCTCGACAAAGATCGGTAGCTATGGGACAGCGTGGCGAAAATGCACAACCCGAAATCACATCATTAACCCCTGGTTGATGACCTTTTAAAGGTTCAAAATCATTTTCAGGTAAGGCACGCCAAAGCGCTTTGGTGTAGGGGTGTTTTAGGTGTTCACCTTGCCCAGAAAAATCTTCTTTTTTTGCAATTTCAATAGTTTCTCCTGCATAAAAAACAGCAATTCTGTCGGCTATTTTTAAAGCGGCATAGATATCATGGGTAATAAACATCATGCCGCTATTAGTTCTTCCCAGTTGCTTGATATGGCTTAAGGTTTCTTCCCAGTTAGCCTTATCTAAACCAGGAGTAGGCTCATCTGCAATTATTAATTTTGCATCGCTTACCATGGCTGTTGCAATTAAAACACGACGCGCCATGCCTCCAGAAAGCTCAAACGGATAAAGATTACCAGTGCCTTCTGGTAAGCCTAATTTGTAAAAAGCATCTTCTTGAGCCTTTTTTTTATCTTTTTTGTTATGTATGGCGTTTTGTACTTGTTTCCCCGTTTTCATTAAAGGGTCTAGAGCTTTAACCGATTGCGGAATTAATGCAATTTCTTTACCACGAAGCAGGTCTTGTTTGCTTTTTGTTAATGGCTGACCTTCAAAATATACTTTACCTTGAGTTATGGCATTTTCAGGTAAAATACCTAATATGGCATCGGCAAGAAGACTTTTTCCAGAACCACTAGATCCCAAAACAGCAACAATTTCGCCTTCATTAATAGTGAGTTCAAAATTTTTAATAACCGCTACCAACGATTCTTCAAAGCCTTTTTTATACTGGGGAAAGGACAATGAAAAATTTTTGACCTCTAATAGGGGCGTAGTCTCTTCTTTATTAAGGATAGCATTGTTTAACATAATAAAAGAATTAATGTTTTTGTCCTTTAAAAGGATCGAAAACTTTGCGTAAATTACGACCTAAATTATCAAATATACCCACCATAACTAATAACATTAAGCCTGGGAATAATGCCAGCCACCACATGCCTGACGATAAATAACCCATGGCTTCAGAGAGGATAATCCCAATTGCTGGTTCTTCAGAAGGCAATCCAAAACCTAAAAACGTCACACTAGCTTCGTGCAAAATGGCATGCGGAAAGGTTAAAAGAAAACCAATGCTTAACTGCGGAAGCAGGTGCGGGAATATATGGTTTCTAGCAATCCAAAACCACGATTTACCCATGTTCCTAGAAGCCGTAATATATTCGGTGTTTTTAATTTGTATAATCTCTGCTCTTAATAAACGTGACAATCTCGGCCAGTGCGTTAATGCTACAGCGATAATAACACCTTGAAGTCCGCCACCTAACATAAAAGATATAAGTATAAGGGCAACAATGTGTGGTACTCCTAAAAATAAATCAATTAACCAGGTTAAAAAGGCGTCTGCTGTTTTGCTTAAAATAGAGAATAAGCTCAGTATAAGCGAAATCACAGCGCTAAGAAATGCCGCTAATAAGCCCACCCAAAAACTTAAAGTCAAGCCTTTTACAGTACGCGTAAACATATCTCTACCCAGCCAATCTGTGCCAAACAGATGTGACCAAGAGGGCGCACTATTTTGAATATCGAGATTAACAGCAAGGCCAGATTCTCCTATAAAAAAGCCCGAAATAACTAATATCAATAATAATGTAACAGCCAAAAACGAAGTGAGTAAAGCACGTTTTCTGACATTCCATTTTTTGAAATGATTTAAAGTAATGTGTTTAGAAATTTGCTCAGACATGTGATGGTTTTGTTTTCATTCGCGGGTCAATAACAACATATAATAGGTCTGCCAAAAAATTACCAATAAATATAAAAATGACACTAAAGAGTGTGATACCTAGAAGCAACGGTACATCACCACCCAAACCGGCTCTTACAACCGCTTGACCTAAACCGGGATAAGAGAAAACCTGCTCGGTTAATATAGCCCCGCCAAAAAGCTCTCCAAACGAAGCGAAATGCAATGAAATAGCTGGTAAAGAGATGTTTCGCAGTCCGTGTCTCCACAATAATTTTGTACCACTTTCCCCTTTAGCTCTAGCAAAACGTATAAATTCACTATTAAGAACTTCTATTAATTTAGATCGTGTATGCAGAGCTATACTGGCTACACCACCAATACTTAATGTTAAAACGGGTAACACCAAATGTTTTGTTTTATCTAAAAAACTCACCTCTCCAGCTATGCTACCAGCTGGTGCAGCTAGACCTACCGGAAACCAACCAAGCCAAGCAGCAAAAATCATGAGCATTATTAGTCCAAACCAAAAGGAGGGTGTTGAGGCTAAGATGAAAGAAAAACTTTTAATAAAGCGATCAATAAAAGAGTCTTCATTCATACCTGCAAAAATACCGAGTACAAAACCAAAAAAGCCTGATAGTATCCAGGCAATTCCCATTAAAGCTATCGATGCTGAAAAGCGATTTGAAATAATATCAGCAACGGGTTCTCTGTATATTAAGGAGTTTCCTAAATTACCTTGAAGTACGGCTTTACCCCAAAGCATAAATTGCTCAGGTTTAGATTGGTTTAAGCCCCAATACGCTTCAATGTTTTTACGTTGTTCTGGACTAATTTTCGATGCTTCTGCCCCAACGTAAGACCTTACAGGGTCTACTGGAGAGTAGCTTATTAAAGTAAAGGATATGATGCTTATCGCAACGAGTAAGCCCGCTAATTTCGCGATTTTTTTGAGTATAAAAATAATCATTTATGGTGTTTTATTCTTTCCAATGCCAGTTCTCAACAAAATCCATTATTGGCCAATCGTGCTCGTGGGGTTGTAATTTTTGGGGACCAATAACAAGGTTCTCTCGCATGTAAAACAAATGATTTAAATTAACTAACCAAACCCAAGGGGCATCACCTTTATTTGAGAATCCAGTGCTGCCATCCCATTGCGCTTTTTTCCAATACCTATTGGCTTCTTTTTGAGATAGAGCTCCAAGTGCTTTTTCAAAATTAGCATCAACAGCATCGTTCGCGTAAAAATTAGGATTGTTTAGTCCGCGACCTTGCACTTTACTGCTGTACGCATGGTATAATTCTAATGGATTATGACTCCCTAAGCCAAATAGAACAGCGTTGGCGTGCATATGCTCTTCAATTTCATTCCAATTTGTACCTTTAATTTGTATTTTGATGCCAAGTGCCTTCATCATATCTGCAAAGGCAATAGCTAAAGATTGTCTAATCTGTTCGTTAGAAGGGTAGTACAAGGTGAATTCTGCTTTTACGCCGTTTTTCTCACGAATACCATCATCTTTTAGCTTCCAACCTCCGTTTTCTAAAATGTCTTTTGCTTTTTCAAGGTCACCATCATTTTTAATTTCTGTTTCAGGATTCCACCAAGGCAAACCATCAGTTATCGTGTAGGCTGGCGTTCCGTATCCTTTTAAAAGCCCATGAACTAAGGCTTTACGGTCTACACCAATATTCATGGCTTTGCGTATAGCTATATCAGACGTGACGTTGTTTCCTAAAGCTAGACCGTTAAAGGTTTTGCCTTCATTAGGTAGGTAAGGTAGGGCAATACCGCGATTATCGACACTTTGTAAATTAACTAAAGTCATACCATTAATTTTTTCGTCTGCCAAGGTTGGAGATACGGCTGCAATATCCACTTGACCAGATTTTGCAGCAGCAAAGGCGGCATCTGCAGATAAAAATAAAAACACTAATCTTTTAAAATAGGGTGTCTTACCAAAATAATTGGGGTTGGCTTCAATAATAAGTTGTTGCCCTTTATCCCACTGTACAAATTGATAAGGTCCAGACCCTATAGGATTCTCGCTGTAGGTCGCATTATAGGCATGCTTAGGAACAATTCCTAAACTTAATAAATGGTGTATAAAGGTGTAATTTCGCTTTATCAAGCTAAACTTAACGGTAAGTCGATCTGTTTTTTCAACCTTATCAAGATTGGTTAAATCTACTAAAGAAGCACTGTTTTTTGCGGTTTGGAAGGTAAAAACCACATCGTCTGCTGTTAGTGGTTTTCCGTCTGAAAATTGAATGTTATCCCTAAGTTTAACCGTCCATGTTATACCATCGTCACTAATACTATAATGGGTGGCGGCATCGTTTTTAATATTAAAATCTTGATCGTATTTTAATAAGGTACTTTGAAAAATAGGTCTAGCATATTGTCCCCAACCTAGGGTAGGGTCAAACCCAGTTTCGGGCTCACCGCCAATAGCTAAAATTAATTCGTCATTTTGTTGTTTGGTCTCACTTTGGTTGCTGCTATCATTATTTTTACATGAAGTCAAGATCATAAAAAAGACTATAGAAAATAAAAATAGCGATTTTGAAAATCTCATTTTTAGTATGTTTTTAATTGAGAATAAAGCATTTAGGTATTATTTCTTGTGCTTCAAGTATTATTTTAGCAAATATAACTACTTATTTAGAAAATAATCCGCAATCTTAGAATAATATTGTTGCATTTATGAAGCTGTTTTTTAATCCTAAAAATGAGTATCAAAATGATGGTCGTTACTTATAAATTGCTCCCCTTAATCTTCAGAATTGTTGTTTTGTTTTTATGTCGTAATTGATTATGGAGTCGTACCCAAATAAATTAATATTAGAATTTTATAGTGAAAATTCTATCAAATATCGTGTTTACAATCTGTAGGTAATTCATCTTTTCTTATAGCGATGGCATCAACTTAAAATACAATAAACTATGTTGAATTTGTTTATTTACCTTAAACTATCAGTCAAAAGATACCAGAGGTTTTTAGAGTAAATTAGTGGTGTTTTTTCGGTTAAAAAGAATATTTTACGAAAATTATCGACTAAACGCTTGTTTTATTCGATAAAATACATAAATTTGTTTTAAATATAAAATCGTAGATATGAAAATAAAAATTATTTTGATAAGCTTTAGTTTGTTTATGGTCACAGCTTTGGGTTTTGCGCAAAAAAAAAATGCGCCAAAAAGTATTATTAACGGAAATGTTTTTATCAAAAAATATCATACTATTGAAGATCTTGAACGCATGCATAAAGGAGAATTATTAAATTTATATACAGAACGCGTAGAGAGTCTTGTTAAGCTGCTTCCTTACATTGCATTTGCTACTAAGCCAGGGGTTACATTAACTGCTTTGGGAATACCAAACGATAGTAACAATATTAAAATTCTTGATAGAAACCTTGAAGCTACACAGAATTATTTAGAAATAAACGGTCAGTTTCAAAGACAAATTCTACCGTACTCAGATACAAAAAACTTAATTGCGGCTATTTTGTTTTATGAAGAAACCATGAAGTCGTTACATGAGTATAGTGAATTTAATTTAAATTAAAATGGTTATTTGTACTTAATACAAAAGCTATTAGTATCGGGTTAACAATAAAAGTTATGTTATAGTTGATAGCGAAGTTATGTTATAGTTGATAGCGAAGTCAAGAAACTTAACAAAGGTTATAACTTCTAAATTAAAGTTTTAATCAAGATAACAAGCTAAATGTGTTCAGGTTATATCCTGCAGAAATGCTGAGCTTGTATATAAAATCAGGAACTGCTCTGGATTAAATTTTAAAGAGGAACTCGAAGAGCTGAAAAAAAATGAAGAGAGATAAAGTGTTAGATTGCAAAGCTGTCTCTTGCTAGTGATATATAATGCATTGGTCACGTAGAAGTTGATGTTGTGATTAAAAATGATTAAGGACTACAGTATTGAAGCTAAAAACCTTTGTTAGAGACATATTTACGATGAAAAACTAAGAAAACGTACTATAAAACTATTCGATAATAAGGTGTTTTGGAGAGGGGGAAATGGATGTGCGTCATGATATGAGTTATTTGAAGAGAGGTGATGCCATGGAAAAACTACAGTCATTTCGGCTAATTGCATTTATGACTTAAATATTAATGCTGGTTTGCTAATTAAAATATTTAAAAATTCTATACAAGTCAAAGGTGACTTTTATGAGATAAATAGCCACAAATCATGGTGTTTCTTGTATTTAATCGAAATAATTGGTGTTTTGTAGATATTGTTATATATTTGATTGTAACTAAAAAAAAGATAGTTTTTGCCTCAAAATAAATAATCATGAAAAATTTTACTCAATTTCTATTTATATTTCTTTTAATTATTGGAAATGTTTATGGGCAACAGGAAAAAGGAATAATAGGCACTAATAATTGGCTTTACAACTGGACAGAATTTAATCCTAAAGCCATGGAATATGGGGAGCCAACACAAATATTAGCAGGAAGTATTACAGAAGACTTAACCTTATCAAAACGCAATGTGTACTTGTTATCGGGCGATGTTTTTGTAACGAATAACGCTTCACTTACCATAGAACCAGGAACGGTTATTATTGGCGATTTTGCTTCTAAAGCATCCTTAACGATTTCCCAAGGATCAAAAATTATTGCCGAGGGTACAGAAACAGATCCTATAGTGTTTACTTCCAACAGAAGTGTTAAAAAAGCTGGTGATTGGGGTGGTATCATCATTCTTGGTGATGCACCAACAAACAGATTTGGGAGCGGATCGGTGGCCTCATATTACGAGAAATTAAACGCCACTACATTTAACAATTCCAATTTTGGTGGTGAAAACATGGAAAGTAATTCTGGGGTTTTAAAGTATGTTAGAATTGAATATGGCGGAAAACGAATTAAGAATGTGGGATATTTTAATGGGCTTTTGCTTGCAGGCGTTGGTGCAGAAACTGTTTTAGAAAATATAATGGTAAGTCATTGTGCTGGCAATTCTTTTGAAGTTTTAGGGGGTAAAGTGTTTTTGCACCAAGCTGTTTCATACAGATCGAATAGAAATGATTATAGCTTTAACTACGGTACGAGTACTAATTTATCTAATTCTTTAGCCGTGCGCTCGCCTTATGTATCAAATAGTGCTGGTGCAAGATGTTTATTAGTGAAGTCTTATGAAAATAAAGAAGAGGTAGATTTTACCAAACCTGGTACCGTACTTACCGCAAATAATATTACCCTAATTACCGATAGTGATAACATAGAGTCGGATATTGAAAGGGGATTAGTGAAAGAAGCGGTTTATGTAGGTCATAACACAACCGTAGATATTATTAAAAGCGTTATTTCTGGTTTTAATCCGGCAGTTATATTGGAAGATAAAATTAAAGTTAATCAAGAAAATTTGGAGAAAATCAAGTTTAATGATATGTATTTTAATAACTGCAACGGAAATATTTTTGTTGAAAATAATAAAAATAATGACGACCTAGAAAATTGGTATGGAAACCCTGCTTTTCTTAATGTGTATTCTAAAAGTTATCATACTGAAACTTTTATTGATTCTAAAAACAGAAGGCGTCCAGATTATAGATTGCGAATTAATGAAATAATAGCCTCGAACAAAGTTAATAATTAGAAAACGACTGCAAGGTTGAAAACAAGTGGTTGTCTCAGGGTTAAAAATAATAATCCAAGATAGACTACAGTGAGTTTTTTATTAACTCACAATGCTAAACCTAAGTAGCAAGAATGGCTAATGTAAACAAAGCGGTACTAACCATTTAAAAACGTACGTTGCATGAAGAACTTTACGCTCAAGTATTTAACTATCTTTTTTGTGCTTTTTAGTGTTTTAAATAGCAAAGCTCAAATAGATATATATCCGCCAAGTTTGGGTTTTACATCAGCTTGTGCAGGAGAGTTATTTAATGAATACAACGTTAACTTTTCTTTTTCTAATCCTGGAAATCTGGGTGTAAATAATCAATTTATTATTGAACTTTCAGATGCTACAGGAGCCTTCTCAAATCCTACTGTGGTCTATACATCGGCAATCGGGGAGGTGGTATCCTCACCAGCAAACTTAAAATTCTCGATACCTACCAATACCTCAGGAGAGTCTTACCGGGTGAGAATAAAAAGTACAGACCCGGTTGCACAAAGTAATGGCTCTACCTCGTTCCCTGCGTATTATAAAGCTCAAGACACACCATTCACAATAAATAACTTTATCGATACCGGTGTTTATTGTGCTGGAGGAAGTTATTTATTAACAATTGACAATCCTGGAGTGGGAGAAAACGACTCTCCTTTGCAGTATCCATCATTAACTTTTAATTGGTATAAAGAAATTAGTCAAACTACATTCACTTTGGTAGCAACTGGTAATTCTTTGGCTGTTAGTGAGCCAGGGACGTATTTTGCCGAAACCAATTACGGTTCTTGTACTTCGAGCTCCTATTCTAATCGGGTTACGGTTACCGAATTTTCTTCAAATGTAGATTCTTCTATCAGTTCTAGTCTAGGGACTAGCTTTTGTGCTGGTGACGGACCTACAACTCTAAGTGCTATAAATGGTCAAAATTACCAATGGTATAAAGACGGTGTCTTAATTGCTGGGGCAACAAATCAAACTTACGTCACCAGTGAGTCGGGTGTGTTTTCTGTAGATATCGATTTGGGATTTTGTAGTACTAGTGCTTCAATTACCATAGATGGGCTTGATTTTACTAGCAGTATTAATGTGCTGGATCTTACAAATATTGAAGCTAACGAAACTTTAGTAGCTACGGTTACGACAACGGCAGATACACCAGAGTTTAAATGGTATTTAAATGATGTTTTAATTTCCGGTGCCATATCAAACACCTACGAGGTTACTCAGGCTGGAATGTATAAAGTCGAAATTTTACAAACGGTTGGTTGTCTAGCGTCAAAAACATTTCTGTTTGAGGTTACCGTTAACGGTGGAGGTGCAATTGATAATTTTCCAGATGTAGCAAATATTCCGAACGTAATAAGTCCGAATGGCGATGGCATAAATGATACTTGGGTGATTCCTAGGGTTTATGTAAATAATTCAAACACAACTGTTACCATTGTAAACTCGCAAGGTAAAGTTGTATTTGAAACAGACAATTATTTAAATAATTGGCCAGAGAGTCAGTTAGAGTTTAAATCTGTTAACCCTGTTTACTACTACATTATTACAAGTGAAGATGGTCAAACTAAAAAAGGCTCAATAACAGTTGTTAAATAGGTCATATGAAAAAACTACTACTATGTGCAATTTTGTTTTTATCTGTTATTCTTGAGAGTTCATCTCAAGAAAGCGGTGTAGTTGCTTTAGATATACCTTCAAGGAACTCATTAAAGTTCAATAAATACACCATTAACCCGACGTTTAGTTTCGTTAGAGAACAAAATAAATATATCACCTTATATAATAAGAGGCAGTGGATCGATTTTGAGGATGCACCATTAACTTATTTAGTGAGTTATACCGGTAGAATAAAAGAAAATATGGGGATGGGAATTGGTTTGTTTCAGCAAGATTATGGGGTATTAACCACCTTTGGAGGTATTGTAAATTTCGCCTATAATGCGGTGTTAGATACCGATAGTAATTTAACTTTTGGAATAAATTTAGCCTATTATCAAAGCGGAATTAACGACGGCAGAGTAAATGTAAATTTTCCCGACCCCGCCTTAGATAATATTCCATCTAACTCAATAATTACAATTAATCCGGGAATAAATTATGGACTTGCTTTTTTAGATTTTGGAGTGTCCGTAAATAATGCGGTGTCTTATAATTTACTAAATTCTGAAATAATTGAGGAGAACCCAGAGCAAAGCATTCAGCCTCATGTCATGTACACAGGCTATATTAATTCTCGAGGGTTTTTTGACGAGAGTAAATTTTCTGGTTTGTTACAATCTGAATTTAAAAAAGAAGAAACCATATTTTCAGGGCTTGCCATGCTAAGTGTGCCTCGCGGAATATGGGCTCAAGTGGGTTACAATACCTTGTACGGTTTATCTGGAGGATTAGGGTTAAATATTACGAATCAAATCGCAATAGAGTACAATTATGAAAAAGCCATGGGCGAATTATCAAATTTTGGAAGCTCTCATGAAATTACTTTAGCCTATAAATTCGTTAACAAAAAAAGCTACAAATATAGTGGTGACGACGAAGAGGTAACACTGTTTGAAAATAGAAAGGGAAGAAAAGTATTAGCATCCAGTGTTAACCATTCAAAACGCAGTGCCGAACAAAAACAAATTGAAGCCCAAAAAGTAGCTCAGGCTAATAATGAAGCAAAACAATTGGCAGAAAATGCGAAGTTAGAAGAGCAAGAAAACCGAGACGAAGCTAAACTAGAGGCAGAACGATTAGCAAATGAAGAACGCCTCAAGGAAGAAGAAGCTAATAGATTAGCAGCAGAACAGCAAGCTCAACTAGAAGCCGAACGATTAGCAAATGAAGAACGTCTCAAGGAAGAAGAAGCTAATAGATTAGCAACAGAACAACAAGCTAAGATAGAGGCAGAGCAACTGGTCAATCAAGAACCTGCAAAGGAAGAGGAAGACGTTAACATAGGTAGTGAAGCTTTAGACGCTGTTATAATTCCTGTGCCTAAAGACGAAGCCACACAGGAAATAAGAGAGTTGACCAAATTGACAGTAGACACGAAGCTCCAACAACAAAAATTATTATTACAATTAAAAGAAACTGTGGCGAATAAAAATCAAGATCTTAAAGATTTAAAAGAAGAAAACGATTTATTCGAACAAGGTGTTTATTTGGCACCAAAACCATTTAAAAGTATTACGGCAGAAAATGCGAGTATAGAGACTTTAAAGTCTGAAATTGAAGAGGTTATTTCATCTCAAAATAAACAAATAAAAACACTAGAAGATGTCTATATGGTGCGACTTAAAAGTGATGATGTAGACGATGTAAGCAGCAGATTTTACACTAAAACTATAAATAATTTAAGAACCCAACAAAAAGAAGCTATTAGAGCTAAAGACAATTTGATTTCAGATTTAGATAAAATTAACGCTAAAATAGAGGTCGAAAGAAAAAGAAGAATTAGACGTGCAGTTTACAACAACGAACAAGATCGCTATTTAAAAGATCGCGCAGCATTAAATCAGATTAAACAATTTACACCATTATCTTCAAGTGAATTAACTGAAGAAGATTTTGACTCTGGAGATGTAGGACGTGCTAAGATTGAGATTGTCAAGGGAGTAAGAAATGCTGAAAACGGCTTCTACGTTATTGTTGCGGCACATACAGATGTGGAAAAAAGAGATGCCTTTTTAAGAAATGCAGTGGCTGCGGGACAGGATAAAATCGATTTCTTTTATGATGTTAATTCGAGTAAATATTATATTTATTATGAGAAATTTGAGAGTATTCAAGAGGCTATAACGGCGATGGAATTAAAAGGAACCGAACCTTATAATGCTAAAATGTCAATCGTTAAAATTGAAAATTAGTAAAAGAAAAAGGACAGTTGTTAGTTCAAAACCTAAAGCATATAAATAGTTTCGGTTGAGATAAATCATACGGTGTAAATCGACATAAAAAACAGTGTTGCTTTTATTTAAAAGTAATGCTGTTTTTGTTTCTCACTGTTTTTGTTGTTTTAAATGACCTCAAACGCTATTGTAGTCGTTAAAATGTTGGTTTTTAACGATTAAAAACATAAAAATTAACATCTTATTATGAAAGTATCAAAATATTTACGATATTGTTACCGTTTAAAAACATTAAAAATCGATGAAGTGTATTAGTTAGAGCCTTATTAACAGCATTAAGACTTGAAATTAACCTACTTTTTCAGTTTTTTGAATCATAATCTTAGCATCGGTCGCCTATGAAAAAAATTACTTATTCTAATAATTTACACATAGCCACATACCTCTTAATAGCTTTTCAGGTTATTTATAAAGAGGTTGTAATCTTTGTTATTTGGCTTTGTCGATATCTTAAAGATCTTAATATTTTCATATCAAATAAGCTTACTAAAGAAGGTGTCGACCATAAGCTTGACGCTAATACGACACACTACAACAAGAGATCTGGAAAGCTTTTCGCTGTATTCAGATCAAGTCTTGTTGGGTTAGGCTTTGCAAATCCTTTGTATTACATCATTAATCAGATCATTTTATTTCGTGGAATAAATCCTAGAGTGTTAGAGCGCCCTTGTGATTACGGCCTTAGTGCCAATTGAATTTAAGTCTAAAAACGATGACTTAGTTATGACGAGTAGTTTAAAAGATTTGTTCATAAAAATTTACAATAAAAAATAAAATACTAGTTTAAAAACATTATTTATCGGTAAAACGCTTAAAATATGACAATTCTTAATGAAATAATGAAAAAATTCATCATCTTTATACAGTTTAAGAACTTAAAAATCTGTTAAAATGTATTTAACGCTGGTTTTAACGGCGTTACACGCATTTATGGTTTTAAATAAGTTACTAAACATCCCAAATTAAAAAAACAAACTAATCATACTTAACCATGAAAAAAACTACTTATACTAATATTGCGCTAACAGCCTTATTAATATTATTTGGTTTTCAAGCGTTTTCTCAAAATTATGTACCGTTTACACCGCGATTTAATCAGGATGTAAAAGGTGACATTGTATTAATTGGTAATAATATTTTAGGACCAGACAACAATGCGTACAATGATAACCGCACATACAACAGTAATGTTAATATGCAGTATATTGATATAGATGGTGATCCCTCAACATTTAGTTCAAGTAGTGCAGATTTAGAGATAACCAATCAAGACTGTTACAAAATTATTCATGCGGGTTTATATTGGAGTGCTGTAGCACCTGGCGATCAACCCATAGATCAAGTCCGATTTAAAGGACCATCGGGAGGCTATTTTGATATCACAGGAACCGTTATTTTTAATGGTAACGATCTCCCTAATCCAGATAGTATTGATGGAGGCAATAGTTTTCCCTATGCATGTTATGCAGATGTTACTAGTATTGTTACGGGTTTAACCAATAATTTAGGAACCTATACCGTGGCCAATGTATCTAGTAGGCTGGGCAGAACATCTTCGTATACACCTAGAAATGGTACGGGAAATTCTGCTGGATGGTCATTGTACATCGTTTATGAAGATCCTACAGTTACAGGTAAATCTATAACGAGTTTCGATGGCTTTAGCGCGATAAGTGCAAGTAATAACCCCACCTTAGATGTACCTGTTTCTGGGTTTAGAACAGTGCCTGCACCAATTCCTGTTCGAGCAAGATTTGCTTTTGCAGCTTTAGAAGGTGATAAGCGCATCACAGGAGATCGATTATTGCTTAATGGGGTAAGACTATCATCTACAGATCGGCCTTCAAACAACTTTTTTAACAGTACCATTAGCCAATTAAGTGGTTTACCGGTTAATGATAGAGACCCGAATAGTACCAACACCTTAGGTTTTGATACTGGTGTTATTGAAGTACCCAACGCAGGTAATAGTATAATTAATAATGATGACACCTCTGCGATCGTAAGCTTAAGTAGTGTGCAAGATACTTATTTTCCATATTTCTACGCTTTGGCAGTGGATATTATTGAACCCAAAATTATTTTGACTAAAACAGTTGAAGATCTTGCTGGTAATGATATTGGTGGACAAATAGTTAACCTTGGAGATGAATTATACTACGTTCTTCGTTTTCAAAATACCGGAAATGATGATGCCACTAACCTCACCATTAGAGATGTACTTCCTAATAATATCGTGTTTAATTACCCAGCTGATATAGATGTTTTACCTCCTGGTGTGAGCCAAAGTTACGATGCTGCCAATAGGGAATTAACATTTACCGTAGATAATAGTGTGGTTGAAGAGAATGATCCTTACCAAGAAATACGTTTTAAGGTAACCGTTGTTCGTACTTGTAGTCTATTGAATAATGCCTGTGATAATCAAGTTGTAAATCAAGCTTTTGCGACTTATAATGGTACTTTAAATCCTAGTTTTACCATTACAGACGACCCGAGTTACGACTCCAATGCCAGCTGCGTACTAGATCCATCACCTACTAATTTTATAGCAGATATAGACTGTAGTTTTCAAGAAGAGGTTATTCTTTGTGGTGCGAGTACAGTGCTTACAGCTGGTGGTGGTTACGACTCGTATTCATGGTCTACCAGTCCAACAGGTACTCCCGTGATTGGGACTTCCCAAACCTTAACAGTTACAGAACCAGGAACCTATTACGTGCAAAATACGGCAACAGCACCTTGCCAATCCATAGATCAAGAATTTGAAGTCATTACTTTTGGTTATGGGGTAACAAATCCTATGCTACCTTTTGCCGATCAAATTGTTGTGTGTCCGAATGACGGAAAACAATTACCGAATTTCTTTTTGTGTGGTACAGGTGATACACGTCTTATTGAAACCAATATAACCGATACCTCTTCTATAATCTGGGAGAAATTAGATGAAACAAGTTGCGATGCTGTCTTAGATTTAGATTGTGCAAATGAAAACGCCTCCTGTATTTGGAATCAGGTGGCAACTGGACCTAATTTTTTATTGGATACAGCAGGACAATATCGATTAACATTAAATTATACTGGAGGTTGTTTTAATCAGTATTACTTTAATGTTTATACCAATTTAGTAGAGCCAACAGTAGCCCACAGAGATATTTATTGTACAACACCTGGCGAAATTGTAGTAGGTGGTGTACCAAGTGGTTACGAGTACAGTATTGATGGTGTAAATTATCAAGCTAGTAATACGTTTTCGATAACAACTCCAGGTAATTATCCTGTTTTTGTTAGACAAATAGGGGTGTCTCCAAATCCTTGTATTTTTCCTGGAGAGATTGTTCAAATAAGAGAGCGAGACTTTACAGCAACCACAAATATCACACAACCTCTGTGTCATGGGGATTTGGGTAGTGTTGTACTAGGTGCAAACGATGTGCGTGCCCAGTACTATTTTTCAATATTCCAAGGAGCAACCGAGATTAATAGCGTGGGACCTATCAATGCCAATACGTACACCTTTTCTAACCTGAATCCAGGGAATTATACAGTAAATATAAGCACAGATGATGGTTGTACATTCTCTCAAAGTATTTCAATTATTGATCCGCCTTTATTAGAAGTTGATTCGGCCATTACAGCACCATTAACCTGTGAAGACGGTGAAATTACGGTAACACCACGAGGGGGCACACCACCGTATTACTATTATGTAAATAGTACGACTGAGGTTCAAGTACCCACATCGCTGCCTATTGTTATTCCTGTAAGCACTGCTGGAGTGTATAACATCACTATTGTAGATTATAATAACTGTACTGTAAGTACAACCCAAACCATAGTGGAAAACCCTGCACCTGTATTTACCATAAGCCAAACCGATATTTTGTGCTACGGTGAAAATACGGGAGCCATTCAGTTTAATGTGACTAATGCCAATGGTTATACCTTAGAATATAGTATTGATGGCGGTACTACATATTCTTCAAACACCACATTTTCAAATCTGGGCTATGGTGACTATGAAGCTATCGTGAGATACACCCTTGCGGGAGCCGAATGTTTTACAACAGCACAAACCATAACCATTACGCAACCATATGAAGCCTTAACAGCAACGGCTGGAATTTCTGAATTGGCCGGATGTGGCCCATCAGGGGAAGGTAGAATTAGAATAACCAATCCGCAAGGAGGTGTGCCACCTTATGAGTATAGCTTTGATAATCAAACATCTTGGGGGCCAGATAACGACGCTTATGTGCTTCCAGGCACTTATACGGTTTACATTCGTGATGACAATGGTTGTATTTACCCCATGGAAAACATTGTGTTAGATCAAGAACCACCTGCACCTACCATAGCTGTGGCCGATCCTGTTTTTAATTGCGATGGTTCAGGAAACACAACGGTTACGGTAACCAATAATGGGGGACCTTCTTACAGTTATAACTACTATATAGATGGTGCGTTAAATCCTAATACTGCCGATCCTACAACATTTTTAAATGTACCTTCGGGATCGCACACCATTACTGTAGAATACACCTTATTAACCGTGCCAACGTTTAGTAATTTACTTTACGAAACCTTTGGTTATGGAGACGACACAACGTCTCCTGGAATTAATACCACCTATTACTGTTTCGAAAGACAAGTAGCAGCCACACAGTGTAATGGTAATCCTAGAATTAATGATGGTGATTACTCAGTGACGTCTAGTATTAGATCGCCTTTTGGAGCTTGGATAAACCCAACCGACCATACACCAGCAACCTCTCCACCAACACCAGATGGACGTTTTTTAGTGGTAAACATCGGAGCTAGCATACCAACAACAGCGACATTATACCAAAAACAAATAAACGATATCATTCCTAACCGTCCTATACAGGTCGAGTTTGCCGCTATGAATTTGCTTAGACCGGGCAACACTCAGTATGATCCTAATTTAACGGTAGCATTAGTAGATGCTTTGGGGAACGAAATTTCGTCTTACAGTACTGGCGATATTCCTAAAACGGGTGATTGGGTTGAGTATCCAATAACACCAGTAACATTAGATCCAGGATCTAACACCAGCTTAACTTTTGTTTTACGATCTAATGTACAACAAGTGAGTGGTAATGATGTAGCTATTGATGATATTAGAGTATATCAATTACCAGCAATCTGTACAACACGTGTAGATTTCCCTTTTGTTGTGCCATCAGGAAATGCCTTTACAGCTAGTATTACCGGAACTTCATCGGTAAATTGTAGCGGATCTGCAGATGGTACTATTACCATTGCTGCAGAAAATTTTGATCCTATCACAGGATTCCAATACTCTATTGATGGGGGAACCACTTGGAATACGCAATTAACCTCGCCATATACCATAACGGGATTATCGGCTCAAAATTACAACCTTTTAATTCGAAATGAGGATAGTGTAGATAATTGTGAGTTTTCCTTCACACCAACCATTGCCGAACCAAATGCTTTATCGGTTAATGTTACAAATACCGAGGTCACTTGTTTAGATGGTGCCACGATTACAGCCACAGCTACAGGAGGAACACCAGGTTATACTTTCGAATTAATCGATGCGACGAATACCGTTACAAATTTCCCAAACAACGGCGTTTTAACGGGTGTAGCAGCAGGAACTTACACGGTTCGTGCTACCGATGCTTTGGGTTGTGTAGATGCGACAACCACATTCACGCTAGTAGCACCTGTATTACCTACAGCGAGTATAGATCCGAGTTCAGATTTTTGTTACGATGCGGGTAATGCTGCAACTTTAGTGGTTAACGCTTCTTCTGGACAACCACCTTATCAATACAATATTAACGGTGGGGCATTTGGTACAAATAATACATTCTCCAACCTAACACCAGGCACTTATAACATCATTGTAAGAGATTCTTATGGCTGTGAGGTTACTTTGCCACCTCAAATTATAGCGCCTCAAATCGCTATTAGTACCATTGTAACAAAAGAACTAGATTGTACAGCATCACCAGAAGCCATTATCACAGGAACCGTTTCTGGTGGTACTATACCTTACACTTATGAGGTTTCAATAGATGGAGCTGGTTATACAAGCTTTACACCAGCGGGCAATCCGTTTACATATACTGCCGCAAGCGCAGGGACTTACCAATTTAGAGTGACTGATGATCTGGGTTGTGAAGTGCTATCGGAGGTTAACACGGTTGATAGTATAGAATATCCAACAGCAACCACAACGGTTATAGATGCGACTTGTTTTGGTAATGCAGATGGATCGGTTCAAATTATACCATCTGATGGTGTAGGGCCATATACCTATAGTTTTGATGGAAGCGCCTTTAGCGCAACCGCATTATATTCAGGTTTAGCGGCAGGAACGTATGCTTACCAAGTTCGTGATGCAAAAGATTGTGTCTTCTCTGGTAGCGTTACCGTAGGAGAACCAACACAATTAACAGCTACGGCGTCAGTTACGGCGTTTTCTTGTGATGCTAGTAATGCACCCCAAGCTGCCGTGGTAACTATCGATGTACCAACTACTGGAACAGCACCTTATTTATATAGCTTTAATGGCTCGGGGTATACCGCAACCAATACCTTAACCGTAAATGATAATGGTACAGACCAAACCATAAACTATTCGGTACAAGATGCCAATGGGTGTACCGCTGGTGGTTCGCTTATAATTTCAAGATTAGATAGTCCAACAGATTTAACCTTTGCTGCAACAGCAGTGACTTGTTCAGTTACAGAAAGTACGGTGACATTAACACCAACCAATGGTGTTGGACCCTTAACTTACAGCATTATTTCACCAGCAACAGCAACAGGAAACGTTTCAGGTGCTTCAACGGGTGTGTTTACAAATTTAGCGCCAGACACTTATGCGTTTAGGGTAACCGATGCTAACGGATGTTACTACACAGAATCCTTTACGGTAAATCCAGTAAGTAATATTACAGTTTCTGGAGTGAAATTAAGTGATGTTTTATGTTTTGGTGATACTACAGGTGCCATAGAATTTAATGTAAGTAATGCCACGAATTTTACATATACCATTAATGGAGGTGCGGCTACAGCTGGAACATTCCCTATAAATCTTACAGGATTAACAGATGGCAGTTATACCATAGTGGTAACCGATACCGATACCGGTTGTACCGCAACAGAAACCATTTCCATTTTAGAACCCACTGCGGCATTAGCCCTATCGGCAAGTGCAACAAATGTACATTGTAATGATTTTGAATCTGATATTACGGTAACCGCAACAGATGGAACACCAAATTATACCTATGCGGCGGTAGTAAGCGGTGCTGGGCCACCATTAGCTGCCAATTATTCGGCAAACAACCCTATTGCGGTTAATACCAATTTGGGTGCCGACTTAGTTTGGGACGTGTATGTGCGAGATGCCAATGGTTGTATAGCATTGACTACTGTTACTATTGCAGAAGATGCATTACCAACGGTTACAGTGCCAAGCGTACCTAGCAACCAATGTACAGTGGCCTCTGGTTTTACATTTACGGCAACAGGAACAGGTGTTGCACCTTTGGAATACAGTATTAATGGTGGCGCTTCGTATCAATCAAGCCCAACCTTTACAGTAAATGCCCCTGGAACTTATACGGTTACCATCAGAGATGGGAACGGTTGTACGGCAACCAGTGCGACAGATGTGGAAGTGTTTGCGCCTTTAACAGCAAGTGCTTTACTTACACAAGATTTAACTTGTTTCCCAACGCCAGATGCTTCAATCGATATTACAGTTTCGGGAGGTAATGCCCCCTATAGCTATGAAGTAAGTTCAGATGGCGGTGTTACATATACGTCTATTACGGGGTCACCATTTACAACAACAATAGCCGGTACTTATCAATTCTTAATTACCGATGCTAATAGTTGTACCATTGTAACGGACCCAATTGTTGTTAATACGCCTGTTAATCCTAGTATTACAGCAGTAGCCGTATCGCAAGCTATTAATTGTAATGCTGAAGAAACGGGTGCCTTAGATATTACCATTGACACTACTCAAGGAGAAGCTCCATTTGTAATTAATGTAAATAATGATACCACCGGTACAAATTACGGAACACAAACTACCGGATTAGCTGCTGGCGACTATACCATTACAGTTACCGATGCCAAAGGGTGTATCGATACGACAACGATTACGATTACTGAACCAGACCCAATAAATTTTAATTTAACTAATGTTGAAATAACGTGTAATAATCCTGGTGGTTCAGATTTAGGATCTATAACCGTTGAAAATGTAACGGGAGGTACTGGACCATTTACCTATTATATTAGCAATAACTTTGGTGATGTAATAGCTGGTAATCCGCATAACGCTCCAACTGGAGGAGATCACACCTTCACCATTATAGATTATGGTATTTATACGGTTAATGTCGTAGATGCCAACGGTTGTAGTTTATCACAACAAATAACAATGGCATCACCACCATCGGATTTAGATATTGTAGTTACGCCTACGGTAGTAGATTGTGCTTCAGGAGGAACCGTAACAGTAGAAGCCATATCTTTACTAGGAAGTGGTAATTATGCGTTTGGTATTTTAGAATTTAACTCTGCGCCTTATACGACCACATGGTTCGGGCCTGACACCCCAGGAGGTAATATTTATACTTTTACCAATTTAACCCCAGGTGTGGTGTACACTTTTGTAGTGCATGATATCACAACCGATTGCTATTTTGTAAAGTCAGCAGATGTCGCTATTCCACCAGCCTCACCTTTAACATCTAGTGTGACAGCAAACAATGTAGAATGCCAAGGGGAAAATAATGGTAGTGTAACCTTTACTATCGATAATTTTGACAGTACCACCACTTCTGTAGATTATCAAATTTTTAGGGCATTTAGTAACCAACCAGTAGGAGCAATTGGTACTACACCAGTTACATTTGGTACGCCAGTAACTATTACAACACCATCGCCAGGCACATTAGCACCAGGGCAATATTATGTTCAATTTACAGAAACAGGAACAGGCATTTATAATGGCTGTGAATCGGCATCTGTGATTTTTGAAATTACAGAATCTGCAAGACCGCTTAATTTGACTGCTTCGGTAGTTTCAAATGAAAACTGTAGTGCTCTAGGGGTTATATCAGCTGTAGCAAGTGATGGTACTGGACCTTATCAATATCAAATTTTACCAGATACAGATCCTGCTCCTACCGCCACAAGTGGAGGTTGGGGAACATCGAATACGTTTAATAGGTCAGCTGGCAATTACATTGTTTATGCTTTAGATGCTTATGCTTGTGTTGCGCCTTCTGCTGCTGTCACTTTAACGAGAGACGCAGACCCTACCATAGATCCTGTACCGCAACAGTGTTTTACAGGCGCACCAATTAACATCACCTTAACAGGCACAACATTTAGCCCAACAGGTGTAACTTATAGTATTGGTGGTGCCTACCAGGCAAGTCCTAATTTCACCATTACGGCTGCTGGTACTTACAGCGTAAGCATTAGAGATGCTAATGGTTGTACTGCAACAGTTCCTTTTGTGGTAGAACCACCGCTATTATTAGATGCCGTTTTAGATGCAGATTTAACCTGTGGCGCACCAGCTACTATTACTCTAAACCCTTCTGGAGGTACTGGAACGTATACTATATACGAAGAAAGTAGTGATGGTGGTGCTAATTATGCTCTTTTGGCTGGACCTACATTTAATACGACTACCGCAGGTACCTATATATTTAGGGTGACTGACTCACAAGGTTGTCAAGCAGTATCTAATGAAATTGTGGTTACACCAAACACAAGTCCTACTCTTACCCACGTTCAAACCAATGTAAGTTGTAACGGTGGTTCAGATGGTAGCATTACGCTAACACCAGCAAATGGTATCGCGCCTTATGAATTTAGTATTGATGGTGGTGCAACTTACCAATCCTCAAATGTGTTTAGTGGCTTAGGTGCTGGTACTTACAACTTTATAGTTAGAGATGCTAAGAATTGTACTGGCACGTTAGCAGTAACCATTACAGAGCCACCAGTATTAGGAGGCACTGGGGTTTTAACACAAGGCTTAACTTGTGGGGCAGGGAATGCCACACAACCGGCACTTATCACCATTACAGCTACTGGTGGTACTGCCCCATATACTTTTAGTTTTGATGGTGTTAACTATACTTCAACAAATACCTATGCCACTACGGTAGCAGGTACGGTAACGGCCTATGTGAGGGATGCCAATGGCTGTGATATTGCAGCACCTATAACGGTAAACGTCCCTGCTTTAAGTGTACCAACAGACTTAACATTTGCTGCCACAGCGGTAACTTGTATTAATACCTCAAGCGATGTTACGGTAACCACTACAGGGGGTGTAGGTCCATTGGTCTATGACATTATTGCACCAGCAACCGCTACAGGTAATACAACAGGTGCAACAACGGGTGTTTTTACTGGTTTAGCACCAGACACTTATGTGTTTAGAGTAACCGATGACAATGGTTGTACTTATGAAGAGTCTCATACGGTTGCTCCTGTGACTAATATTACTGTTTCTGGTACTGTAGTCGCCGATGTGAGCTGTTCTGGTGGAAATGATGGCGCCGTAGATTTTACCGTAGGGCAGTTTGCTGGAACTTACAGTTATGTAATTAATTCTGGAACGCCAGTAATTGGTCAAACCAATACTAGCATTAATATAACTGGATTATCTGTAGGGCCGCAAACCATTGTGGTTACAGACGATGTGACAGGTTGTACAGACACCTTTACAGTAGATGTTAGAGAGCCTGCAGCCGTGGCGCTTACATTAGTAGATAATATTAATGCCAATTGTAATTTTGGCGCCCAAGTAACTGTACAAGGTTCTGGAGGCACAGCGCCATACCAATACGCTTTTGTATTAGACGGTTCGGCACCTACGGCAGCAGATTACTCAAGCAATAATACTGCAGTCTTAGATCCAGCAACAAGTGCAGATTGGGATGTTTGGGTACTGGATAGCAATGGATGTAATGATATGATAGATCTTGTTATCGCAACAGATTCTTTACCAACTTTTACAGTAACTGGCTCACCATGTATTAGTGCGACAAACGATTTCAGTTTCGCTGTAAACGTAACATCTGGTGTGGGCCCTTATGAGTTTAGCATTGGAAACGGATTCCAACCAAGCCCTAATTTTACTGTTAACGCTGCAGGAACTTATACCGTAACCGTACGCGATGTTAACGGTTGTACCGCTGCAGCTACGTACACCATTGATGAGCCTATCGATTTAACACTTGATCCAATAGATCCGAGTTGTTCAGATGATGATGGTGTGATTACCGTTACAGGTTTTGGAGGTACTGGAAACTACGCTTATAGTATTAGTCCGAATGTAGGAATCACTTTAACAGGAAATGCATTTTCTGGTGTATCTTCTAACATAAATTACACAGTTACAGTTGAAGATACAGTTACAGGATGTACCAATACGGCCCAGGTAACTTTAGAACCTGCAACACCAGTTATATTTACACTTAGCGGCGAGAATTTAACTTGTAATGGCAGTAGTGATGGGGTTATCACGGTTAATTTACCAGCAACTAATGATGAGCCTATATATACCTACGAAATTATTTCAGGACCTAGTACGGCGCCAGCCCAAACGTCTAATATTTTTACGGGGTTACCAGCTGGTACATACGAAATTCAAGTAAGGTCTGGTAAAAACTGTACCAATACGGGCAATGTGACGCTTTCTGAGCCTGCAGCCATTAACTTCGATCCTTTAGTGGTTTCTCAATATGGTTGTACAACGGATAATACCGCAGATTACGCCACCATAACTGTAAATAATGTGACGGGAGGTTCTGGAATTTATAGATTTGAGTTTATTGATGGAGGAACAGTTGTTCAAGATGGACCTTCTAATGTGTATACAGAAGCCGATTTCACTGGTGGCACCTACACTGTAAATGTTTATGATGATAGAGGCTGTACAGCGACTTCTGCAACAGCAGTTATTAATCCGTTTATAAGTTTAGATCGTCTAAATGTTGTTGTTGATACTGAGATTACCTGTACGAACCTTGAAGATATTACTGTAACCGCCATTACCACAGGAGGAACACCTGCTAATATGGAATATACTGTTGAAGATGTTGATGGTACAACCATAGGTGGTGTTTACAGCTCAACCAATACTACAGGAAGCTTTACAGGATTAGATGTAGGAAACTATATTATAACTGTGGACAATTTAGATACAGGTTGTAGTATTCAAACAACACATTATGTTGACAATCCAAACACCTTCGATCTTGAGATTGATAATGTTGTTGATGTGACCTGTTATAACGATAATAATGGTAGTGTAGATATTACCTTTGTAGATTTAGTAGTTTCTGGAACCAACCCAGATCAAGCTGGACCTTTTGCTTACACAATTACCGATGCTTTAGGAGCATTTGTTACAAGTGGTACTGCACCTAATGCTGGCCCAATTACGATATCTAATTTAGAAGGGGGTACCTATACGGTTGAAGCAACCTTGGTTAACACGCCGTTTTGTACCGTAACTGAAAACTTTACCATTACAAGACCACCTACGGCCTTATCGGTTATTGCTACCCAAGCTTCTAGTGTAACTTGTGACAATAACCAAGGGTCTATACAAGCTGTAGCAACTGGTGGATGGAGTAATGTTTATGAGTTCCAATTAATGTTAGGAGCAACAGAAATGGAGCCTTATTCTTCAAACAGTTTCTTTACGGGCTTAGCGGCTGGAACTTATACGGTTAACGTAAGAGATTCTGAGGGTTGTATAGCTTCCGATACGGTGATATTACCTGCAACACCGCCAATTACGGTTAGCGCTGTTCCAAACACAACCTTATTAGCTTGTTTTGGAGACACCAATGCTTCTATAGTTGTAACGGCAAGTGGCGGACAAGGGAGTAATTACTCCTATACCCTAAATACTTTAGCCCCAGTAGTGAGTAACTCTGGACCACAAGCTTCTAATGTATTTAACAACTTGGGTGCTGGCGAATACACAGTAACGGTGACCGATGGGTTTAATTGTTCAACAACATCAAACGTTATTACCATTACAGAACCTAGCGAGATACAAGCCAGTTTAGTGGTTGCTTCAACACCAACTTGTTTAACAGAAGCGACACTTACTTTAACGGCATCAGGCGGAACAGCGCCGTATGAGTATAGTACAGATGCTACATTTACAACATCTACATCTTTTACTTCATCTGCAACAATTCCTAATGCAACACCTGGCGTGTACCAGTATTATGTGCGAGATGCTAATGGTTGTATTGCTAATGTTTCGAATGAAATAACGATTGACCCTTTACCACCATTGGTAGTCAATTTAGATACCACCAATGCTACTATTAATTGTTTTGGAGAGAGCACAGGTGTTATTATCGCTACGGCTGAAGGGGGCTTAGGGAATTACGTATATACCCTACAAGACGAAAACGGCGTAGATATTAGTCCGGCGCCAGTGCAAACCAGTCCTGGGGTATTTACTAACCTGCCAGCAGGAACGTACCAAGTGTATGTGGTTAGCGACGATTGTGTTGAAACAAGCGCGCAGACCGTCATTACCCAGCCATTGCAACCACTACAGGCCAATCCTGTAGTAACCAATGTAATCTGTGCAGGCAGTAATAATGGAGCTATGGAAATTGTAGCCTCTGGGGGTACAGGCCAAATTAAATATGCCATTTCACCGCAATTAAATCAGTTTTTTGAAACACCAGTTTTCGAGAACTTAGCGCCTAGTACCTACCAAGCCATTGCACAAGATGAATTGGGTTGTTTTGTGTATTTCAGTTTTGATATTACTGAGCCCGCTCCAATAGCGATTTCGGTTACGCCAAATTCTATTGTACCAGAACTTTGTAGAGGCGACTTAAATGCGGCATTTAGTGTAGATGTTTCTGGAGGTGTGGCACCTTACAGTTATAGTTTAAATGCCTATGGCGGCCCTTATACTGCAGGAGCCGTAGGAGAAACTCAATTTAGTTTCTCGAACTTACCAGGTGGTAATCATGTGGTATATGTGCGAGATGCTAATGGTTGTGAGTCTGAATTAGAAGTCGTATTGCCAGAGTCGGTATATATAAACCCAATGGCTACTGTAGAGTATGGGTGTACTAATAATTTATCGACCAATAGTGTTGTGGTAACCACAGATGCCAGCGTAAATCCTGCCGATTTAGAGTATGCTTTAAATGGCGGGCCTTATCAAGCCAGTAATGTATTTGTAAATGTTCCTCCTGGGTTAAATCACACTATAGAAGTGAGACACGCCAATGGATGTTTACAAAGTACGGTAGGTTTCGATATAGAGGATTACCACCCACTGGTATTAACTATAGAAGAGGGTAATATGAATGAGGTTGTAATAGTAACCTCAGGAGGAGCTGGCGGTAATGAATTTACTGTAAATGGAGAGTCTGTTGGAAATATCAACGCGTTCTATATTTACGAGTCTGGAGATTATACCGTAACCGTAACCGATCGCTATGGTTGTGTAGCTACCGCCACTGGATATTTCGAATATATTGATGTTTGTATACCAAATTATTTTACACCTAATGGTGACGGAAATCAAGATCTATGGGGGCCAGGCTGTACAGATCAGTACAAGGATCTCACCTTCGATATTTTCGATAGATATGGACGTAAAATTGTTAGTTTACGTGCTGGCGAAAAATGGGATGGAACCTATAATGGTGAAGAGCTACCTACCGGTGATTATTGGTATGTTGTTAAGCTCAATGATCCTAAAGACGATCGTGATTTTGTTGGTCATTTCACACTCTATAGATAATATCTGAAAATGAATAAAATGAAAAAACTACTTATATATCTGTTCTTTGCTACTGTTACTTATAGTTATAGTCAAGAATTTAATCTACCTGTGTTTACCCAATATTTGGCTGATAATCCTTTTGTGGTTTCGCCGGCTTATGCGGGTATTGGCGATAATTTAAGAATACGAGCTAATGGTTTAACACAATGGGTTGGCATTAAAGGGGCGCCAGATAACCAGTCCCTTTATGCCGATATAAGAATTGCTAATCGCTCGGGTGTTGGCGTATCTTTATACAATGATAGTAATGGGAATACGAAGCAAACTGGGGCTAAGTTTTCTTTTGCACATCACCTTGTTTTAGATACGAGAACAGAACAATTTTTATCCTTTGGTATTTCGTACAACCTGAACAGTTTTAGAATTGATATCGATAAATTTAATACTACCATCGAATACCCTATCGTAGATCCTTATGTTATTAATGATAGGCGCAGTACCAACCATAACTTTGATATTAGTGCGCTTTATAGAATTAAAGGTTTATTTGTGAGTTTTAATGCTAATAATATTTTAGATAAAAATATTGATGAAACCATTAGAAGATTGGAGCCGAATTTAATCTCTAATTATCAAGTGTACGCCGGATATACCATACCTGGCCCTAAAAAGACGGGAATAGAGTATGAGCCCTCTGTATTTTATCAATTATTTGCTAGTGATAAACGCTCGGCTACCGATATCAATTTTAAATTTCGAAAACACAGCAGAAATTTCGATTATTATTGGGCGGGTATTTCTTATCGTTTTCTTAACGATCAATTTTTCAAGCCCCTTAATGTGGGGCCTATGGCTGGTTTTAAGAAGTCGCAGTTTTATTTCGGATATTCTTACCAGTTAACCATTAACGATATTGCCAGATATAATTCGGGGACACATATGATTACTATAGGTATAGACTTTTTTAATAATATTAGTAACTGTCCGTGTACACAAACGCAAATTAAGTTTTAGAAAACACACGACAAGTATTTTTAATAATAATAGGAAGCTTTCTAGCCAAACTCTTATTTAGAGTGATGTTAGAAAGCTTTTTTATATGCGTCTCGTTGTGTGTATCTGTAGCCACAAAGTCTATTAATTCTTCTTCAATTAAATAATGCGCCATTTTCTCTACATGATTGCCATAATGGTCTGTTAACGACAGAAAATTCAGTTGAAAAAGACAGCCTAACTGTTTTAGTCTGTGGTAATATGTTTTAGAGTCATGATAAAAAGTATAACGCTCTGGGTGTGCTAAAATGGGCACATAGCCTTTTGTTTTAATTTTAGATATAATGTCTTCTAAATTAATTGGCGCCTGAAAATGAGACATCTCAATTAATATATAATTATCTTTTACTGTAAATAGTTCTTGTGCTTCTAATTGTTCTAAAAATTGAGCATCTAACATATACTCTGCGGCATAATTTAAAGTTACGTTAGACACCAAATTAGGATCCATAGCCCGTATTACATTTTGGTAGGCCTCATCAATAGTCTCTTTGGTATTCTCGTAAACACCCTGCATAATATGCGGTGTCGCTGTAAATTGTTTAACACCTAATGCTTCTAAGCTTTTTATAAGATGAATAGATTCTGATACCTGTTTTGCCCCATCATCAATGCCAGGTAAAATATGAGAATGTATATCGACGAAACCCTCTAAAGAATCCCTAAGGAATATTTTTTTATTAAAAATTTGGAACATGAATATAAATAGGTATAAAGTAAAACAAATAAAACTACTGCGCTTCTTTGGTCTCAAAAATAATAGATTCTTTGGCATTACCAACTATAACGATACCTAAATCGTTTATTTAAATATGGTCGTTATCAAAATGAATTATAGTCTACCATAATTTACAACTTATTTTAACGAAATTAGAGCATCCTGCGCTTTTATCTTATAAGCTTTTTGGGGTTCATTTATCACGTTATTGTATTTATGGTCCCTTAAATGTCATAAAGCTATAAATTAGCAACTTATGATGACATCTTTACACTGTTACGAAAACAAATATTTATTTTTATTCCGCGTAAATCTTCGTAATCTACGGGATAATTCTCCCTTATCTAAAATCTGTTTTCCCGCTGATTTCGCAGACGAACGCAGATTTTTTCGTCGTATGGCGAAAAAAGGATATACAGTCGTATTTCAAGGTACGAAGCTAACGAGAAATCTTTCTGTTAAAATTTTTAATACTTTTGAAGATGGTATTACTAAAAAGCTAGTAAGCTAGAAGTCGGGTATACCAAAACCCTGGATTGATTTTTCGTTTTGAACTATTATGGTTGGGAATCCTTTTAGAATAGACCTTATGTTTTAATATTACATACTTAAAAGAACATAAATAATAGTGATGATTAAACCCAATAAAAACACAAATACAGAATAGAGTAGTAGTGTCTGTTTTTTAGAAATTACTAAGCCTAAAAAATACAGATCGTTTATCAGTTCATTATAAATGGCATGACCTGTATTCATTATTCGCTGAAACTCTTCTCTGAACTCTATTAGACTCTGTTTCGAAAAATTGTCGGCATATAATGTGCCTTTATAACCACTCTGTTTGAAACTTTTCCCTAAATAACGATGTGGAAGCATGCTAAACAAAGCAAAGACCATAGATAACATACTGCTTACAACTAGTATTTTGGTGCCTAAGTCTATAGTTAAGGTTTTACTGCTTTTGTCTATAAAATGAATGCCAAATAGTAGTGATGTAATTATAGAGTTTACGGTTAGAATAATTCTCGCTTTATTATCCACCATTCTCAAAAGATTATAATGGTTTCTAGAGAGTGTTCTAAAAAGCGTTTGCACACCTCTGGAATCGTAGCGTTCTAATTTTTCTTGGCTTAGACTGAAGCTACTGTTTTTTTTATCGCCTTTTTTCATAATAATTAAATTCTACATAATTGTCTTACTTCATCTAAAACACGTTTAATCCTTTTATCTGAAATTCCCATATTTTTCATCGCATTGGAAGCCTTGATTAGCTCCTTAACCAAAACAACATCTTTCTCAATAAGTTGGTGTTTTTCTTTTTTGGTTAATGTGGTTAAAGTGGTAACAGGATATAAAGCTAAGGAATCAATATTTGCTTTTAAACCGTTATTTTTTGGGTAATCCCAACTTAACAAAGTCAAACCTATACATTTCCCATAATTAATAGCATCTTTAGTAAATCTGGTATTGGTTACCAACCAACCTTGTTTTAAATGTGTTTTGTTGTTTGGGTCTGCATTCCATTGTTTCTGTACATCCAAAAATCTGGAGTTAATATATAAAGGTACTTGTACATTGCTTGCCCCTCTAGCATCCGAATGAAATTTACATTCTATGGCATATGAAAACTCATCTTTTTCGGCAAGAACATCAATCTCGTGAGTGACACATTCACCATTTAAAATAACACCTACTTTGGTTTTATATCCTTTTTCTTTTAAGAGCGCACCTATCAATCGCTCAAATGGGTAACCTGTAGGACCTAAATCTAAAATGGCTCGTTTTAAACTGTAACGGGAAGCCGAGATTCTATTGTGTTTTTTCAATAAGGCAAAAGCTTTTTTGTATATGTCATTGGAAGACATCCCATCGTAAATATCGGGTTGAATTCTATTTATTATAGTTTCAATGACGTCTTTTGATGCTCCTGTAGATTTAAGGGATTGTCTTAATTTTTCAAATGAAAAAAGCTCAATCTCATCATTGATTTTTTTAATATAAATTTGTTTTTCCATATTATTTTATTGATTTAAAATCTTAGAATTTCGGTCATAATACCAAATCGAATAACAGATATTTGATGATTAAAATAAATATTATAATAATCCATACCGTGATAAAGTTGAACAAACAACCCAATATCTTCTAAAAATTTAGGATGATAGTAAAAGGTGAGGCTTGCATTGAATCGATCTAAATCAAAGGTCTCTAAATCCTTATAATTATCTAGCATTAGTGTGGTTTCTGCTTTTAAGGAAAAATTTGCTCTATCGCTATGAGAATTAGTTAAAGGAAACTTAAACGATGTAAATGAATTATGCCATCTTAAGGCGCTATACTTGCCTTTTAATTCTGGAATCATCCAACTTTTTGGATGAATTTCTATAGAGCTTTTCATGGTCTTTAAAGCTTTAATTCTGTTACTATAGGCTGTTTTAATAAATCCGAATTCCATGAAATTTGTGGCAAAATTTCCCGTTTGTAAGTTGATGGTATTGTCGTCTTTATAAAAATTCCCATCCTGTCCATTGGAATGATGTGCTATTTTCCCAAACAATACTGCGTAATTAAGCGATTTATTTTTATTAGCTAAATAATAAACTGAAATCTGCGGAATATAACTTGGCGTTCGAACAGGATAAGATTCTTCATTGTACATTCTGATTGTGATTTGAGGTTTTAATAGTGCCACTAGTTTCGAGTCTTTCCGTTTTCTAATAACAAATGAAGGGTTTATATTAGCCTCAAACATTAAGGGGTCAAGGTTTCCTATATCTGTTGGAAATGTGATGTAACTATCGCTCTGATTGATTAATGCTATTCTAGATAAATCTAGTTGTGGAATTGAATCGATGTCTTTTTGTGAAAAAGCGAGATGTACAGACCATAACAGTAAAAACGATAAATACGCTCTAATTTTCATTTAATTAAGTTTTAAGTTATTTGTTGATATTAAAAAATACTACTAGCGAGAAATTTAAAGTTACCAACATTTTCAAAGTCATGTTTTTACTGTTTTTGTTTCATGCATCTCACCAATCCAGAATGATAAGGTTATTGAAAACATTAAGTGAGCCATTCGAACAAGACTATCAATAAGGGTATTGATATTTTTATTTTTCATCTGATAAAGTTTTATTGCCCAATTCCCCAAGCCATCTTTTTGGTTTGACTTGTTTTTGGACTAATCCGAATTTTTTGATGGAATATGTTTCTATATGCTTTATTAAATCTTCCACAGAATCTGTTACAAATAGTAGTTCCATGTCCTCTGGGCTGATACTTTCATTTTCTGCCATTAATTGAATATGTTTACATAGTTCTTTATGGTATTCTGAATCGAAAATAACAACCGGAAAATCTTGAATTATTTTGGTTTGAATGAGTGTTAGAGCCTCAAACAGTTCGTCTAAAGTACCAATACCTCCTGGCATGATTACAAAGGCATAAGAGTATTTTACAAGAATTACTTTTCT
Source organism: Oceanihabitans sp. IOP_32 (assembly GCF_009498295.1). Lineage (NCBI taxonomy): Bacteria > Pseudomonadati > Bacteroidota > Flavobacteriia > Flavobacteriales > Flavobacteriaceae > Oceanihabitans > Oceanihabitans sp. IOP_32. The sequence goes on from NZ_CP040813.1 coordinate 3,196,858, forward strand.
GATAAAAAAATAAGGAATGTCAATCCATTTATGAAGATAGGGATTTGGTTTTTGTTCAAAAGGTAAAATAATATTGCACCCAACCGAATAACCTCCAGCTTCAAAAGCACCTTTGTTTGCTGCTTCCATAATACCAGGACCTCCACCCGTTAAAACAGTAAAACCTATTTTTGCTAATTCAGCACCAACCTTTTCAGCAGCTTTATAATGCTCAGAATCTGGTGTAAATCGTGCAGAACCAAAAACGGTCACGCTTGGTCCAATAAAATGCATTTTCCTGAAGGCTTTTATAAAATTGAAAAATATTTTAATTGCAAATTTCAGTTCTTTGAAACGGGATAAAGGGCCTCTAACAAACAAAGATTCGCCAGTAGATAATCTAGCATTATTTTGTGTTTTCATGTCAATGTGTTTTAATTGGTCTTTTTATAACTCCAAACCGCCAATCCGTTCATTACAATAGCGTAGGCCAAGGTTTTTACAGCTAGTGGTAAAATATTTTTAAACCCTGATCCTTTAAGCATAACCATACGTATAATCTCAACAAAATACTTAATAGGGTTAAATTCGGTAAGGATTTGAGCCCATTTTGGCATGCTTTCAATTGGTGTAAATAAGCCGCTCATTAAAATAAAAATCACTACAAAAAACCAAGCGATAAACATGGCTTGCTGTTGTGTGTCGGTAAAATTTGAAATAAACAAGCCCATACCTAGTATTACGAGTATGTAAATAGAGGTGTATCCGTATAGTAATAGTAGGCTACCTACCATGGGAACATTAAAAATAAGTTTTACTAAAATAAGCCCAATTGTAAGTAGTCCCATGCCTATCACCCAAAACGGAAAGAGTTTACCAATTATAAACTGACTTTTTTTAATTGGTGTCACGTTGATTTGCTCTAAAGTGCCAATTTCTTTTTCTCTAACGATATTCATTCCTGATAGAAACAACGTGATCATAGTTACTAATAACACCAATATTCCTGGCACCATAAAGGTTTTATAGTTTAGCGTTTCGTTGTACCAGAAAAGCGGAATGGTTTCGATGTTGACTGGTTGAATTTGTTTATCTGAAATTTGAAATAGATCAACTTTTAACTGTTTATTAAAACGTTGAATGATTTGAGTAACATATACATTCTCGACACCAGCAGCTGCACCATCAATAGCATTAATAGTCACTCCTAAACTATGGTGTTTCTCTTTTTGTAAATCGCGTTCAAAATACTGCGGAATTTCTAAAACAACATCCACTTCACCTTGTAACATAGCAGAGCTTGCTAAGGCTTCCGAAGGAAAATCGGTTAATACATTAAAATAAGTAGATGCATTAAATTGCTCAATTAAAGCTCTTGAAGTGGATGTGCGGTCGTTATCGATATAACCAAACTTTATATTTTTAACCTCAAAAGTCGCTGCGTTAGATAAAATAATGAGCTGCAATAAGGGCAGCACAAAAATAATAGGAAGCATGCCTTTATTTCTAAAGATTTGCTTGAACTCTTTTTGTATGATGTATAGAATTGTTTTCATTACTCTAGTCTAATTTTATATTTCTTTACACTCAAAACAATAAAAAACGCAGTCATTCCCAATAAAATTAAAGTTTCTTTCCAAATAAATGTCATGCCTACACCTTTAAGCATAATGCCTTTTAAGATGATGATAAACCATTTTGCTGGTATGATATTACTAATAATTTGTAAGGGTAAAGGCATGCTTGAAATAGGGAAAATAAAACCTGATAATAAGATAACAGGAAGCATGAGTCCCATTAACGAAATCATCATGGCTGTTTGTTGCGATGCTGAAATTGTAGATATTAAAATTCCTAAAGCTAAAGAACTGATTATAAACAGAACACTCTCTAAACCTAATAAAAACAAGCTTCCTTGAACCGGCATTTTAAAAATGAAAATACTTAGCAATACGATTACTACTGCATTGATTATCGATAGAAAAATATACGGAAACACTTTGCCTATAATCACTTGAAAGGGTTTTAATGGCGATACCAAGAGGATTTCCATGGTGCCCAATTCCTTTTCTCTTGTTATGGAAATAGAGGTCATCATCGCAGAAACCAGCATTAAAATAATGGTCATTACCCCAGGAACAAACATATACACGCTTTTTAATTCTGGGTTGTAAACCATTCGTGATTCTGGTATAAGTTGATAGACTATTGTAATATCCTTGTTTAAATCTTTTTGATAGTTTTGAAGAATAGCTCCTATAAAATTGGTGATGGTATTTGCTGTATTTGGGTCTGTAGCATCTGTAATAATTTGTATGGTTCCTTTGTTTTCTTTAATCAGGTTTTTACTAAAATCCTTTTCGAAATTTAAAACCGCTTTTACTTTTCCTTTTTTAAAAATCGATTCGATATCTGATTCTTTTTCAATAATTTGCTTGATACTGAAATATTTTGAAGCTGCTATTTTATTAATTATTTCTTCTGTTGTAGCATCTTTTGAATGATCCAGAATAGCAATGTCCACATTGTTAATTTCATTGGTAATGGCAAATCCAAATAGTAAAATTTGGGCAATTGGCATCCCGAAGAGGATAAACAACGAACGTCTATCTCTAAAAATATGGTAGAATTCTTTTTTTATGAAGCCTTTGAATCTTTTCATTTCTTTTTTTCCCGCAGATTTTTGTTTATATGTTTTTCTCCCGCTAATTTCGCAGATAAGCGCAGATTTTTTTATGCTTGATTTGATATTTTTTTCTGCGTAAATCAGCGTAATCTGCGGGATATTTTTTTATAATCCGTTTACTTTTCTAAAAATTCCTTTTGTTATATCATCTACATTAAAATTTACTAAAATGCCTAACTTCAATTCTGAAATCTTTAAGTAAGTTAAAACTTGCTTATGATGCACTTTTGAGAGAGTTTCTACAGATTTTATTTCTATAATCACTTTATCATTTACTAATAAATCTAACCTAAAACCTACTTCTAATTTATGGCCTTCATAAAACACTGGTAATGGAACTTGGCTTTTTACTTCTAATCCTTGTTTTTGTAACTCAAAACTTAAAACTGCTTCATAAACAGATTCTAATAAACCTGGACCTAATTCATTATAGACTTTGAAAATTGATCCTCTAATTAGATAGGATATATCGTTTTCTGTTTTGTGTTCCATAATTATTGTTTTCTTTCCCGCAGATTACGCAGATAAATGCAGATTTTTGTTTATATGTTTTTCTCCCGCTAATTTCGCAGATAAGCGCAGATTTTTTTATGCTTGATTTGATATTTTTTTCTGCGTAAATCAGCGTAATCTGCGGGATATTTTTTTATAATCCGTTTACTTTTCTAAAAATTCCTTTTGTTATTTCATCTACATTAAAATTTACTAAGATGCCTAACTTCAATTCTGAAATCTTTAAATATGTTAAGACTTGCTTATGATGCACTTTTGAGAGAGTTTCTACAGATTTTATTTCTATAATCACTTTATCATTTACTAATAAATCTAACCTAAAACCAATTTCTAATTTATGACCTTCATAAAACACTGGTAATGGAACTTGACTTTTTACATCTAATCCTTGTTTCTGTAACTCGAAAATTAAAACCGCCTCGTAAACAGATTCTAATAAACCTGGACCTAATTCATTATAAACTTTGAAAATTGATCCTCTAATTAGATAGGATATATCGTTCTCTGTTTTGTGTTCCATAATTATTGTTTTCTTTCCCGCAGATTTGCTTCGCCAGTTCGCTGTCGCTCGGGTCGCAGATAACCGCAGATTTTTGTTTATATGTTTTTCTCCCGCTAATTTCGCAGATAAGCGCAGATTTTTTTTATGCTTGATTTGATATTTTTTCTGCGTAAATCTGCGAAATCTGCGGGCAATCTTTTCTCATCCACGTGCCAATTTTAAAAACACATCATTCATATTTTCAGCCTTAAATTGTTCTTTCAATTTCTTTGGTGTGTCTAAAGCTTCAATTTTACCGTTAACCATTATGGAAACTCTGTCGCAATATTCCGCTTCATCCATATAGTGTGTGGTTACAAAAACGGTGGTTCCTTTATTGGCTGCTTTGTAAATCAGTTCCCAAAACTGTCGTCTGGTAATGGGATCGACGCCTCCTGTTGGCTCATCTAAAAACACAATTTTAGGATCGTGAATTAAAGACACCGAAAAAGATAGTTTCTGTTTCCAGCCTAATGGTAATGAACCAACTAATTGGTTTGCCACATTTTCTAATCCTAATTCTTCAATTAAAGCATTCGATTTTTCTTTGATTCGCTTTCTTGACAACCCATAAATACCTCCAAAAAAGGTGATATTTTCTCTAACCGTTAAATCGTCATACAAAGCAAATTTCTGACTCATGTAACCAATGTTTTTCTTGATATCTTCAGCGTTAGAATACACATTAAAACCTGCAACAGTTGCGCTTCCAGATGTGGGGTTTGAAATACCAATCAGCATTTTTATAGCGGTTGTTTTCCCTGCACCATTGGCACCTAAAAAACCAAATATTTCACCTTTTTCAACTTCAAAAGTAATCGCATTTACCGCTGTGAAATCACCAAACATTTTGGTTAATCCTTCTACTTGTATGACTTTGTTGTTATTCATATTTATTTCCCACAAAAGTGGTGCTTTTCTTTTTTTCTCCCGCTGATTTCGCAGATTTACGCAGAAAAGAGACTTAAAAAATCTGCGGAAAATATTTTATTTCGCTAATTCCATAAAGGTATCTTCTATAGTTGCCACTGTTTTATCAATGTGAATGTTGGATAATTTTTTAGTTTCTAAATACGCTTTTAAATCCTCAGCATTAAATTCTGTTCTGCTGTCTGTATAATGGACAAATTCACCAAAAGGATACACGCTATGCTTGTATTCATAGTCATTTAAACTGCGTATTAATTGGTACATATTGTTTGCACTTACATTATAAATTTGTTTTGGATAGTGCTTTACAATTGCTTCTGGAGTATCAATCTCTAAAATTTTTCCATCTTGAATGAGTGCTATTCTATCACACAAAGCCGCTTCGTCCATATAAGGTGTCGAAACTAAAATAGTGATGCCTTTTTGTTGCAGTCGTTTTAGCATTTCCCAAAATTCTTTTCGCGATACGGGATCTACTCCTGTGGTTGGTTCATCTAAAAACAACACTTTAGGTTTATGAATTAAAGCACAACTTAAAGCGAGTTTTTGTTTCATTCCACCAGACAATTTTCCGGCACGACGATCTTTAAAAGGCTCAATTTGAACATAGATATCTTTTATTAAATCGTAGTTTTCTTCAATGGATGTTCCAAAAATAGTAGCGAAAAACTCTAAATTTTCTTCAATCGTTAAATCTTGATACAATGAAAATCGTCCAGGCATATAGCCCACACTATTTCTAATACTCTTGTATTCTGCAACCACATCATAACCTGCGACAGTTGCACTGCCTTCATCTGCAAACAAAAGGGTCGTTAAAATCCTGAATAGGGTAGTTTTACCAGCACCATCAGGACCTATGAGGCCAAAAAGCTCTCCTTTTTTCACTTCAAAAGAAATGTCTTGTAATGCGTTTACATGTTTATAAGATTTGCTGATATGGTTAACAGAAATACCCATGATATTTTAATGTTGTACTATGATTTTAGTTTCCATGGTCACTTTAGATGTAATAGAATTTGAAATTAAGCAGGCTTTTTCTGCTTTTTCAACGATACGTTGGGTGCGTTCGCGTTTCGATTCGTCTGTAATTACAACTTCTGGAAACAATAGCACTTCGCTCATGACAAACTTGCCATCTACTTTTTCTAAAATCCCTTTAGAATCGCATTTAAAACTTACATATTCTAATTTTGAGAATTCTGCAATCGCCAAAAATGTAGTCATTAAACAACTGCTCACAGCTGCTGTAAATAAGTGTTCTGGTGACCAAATATGTGGCATGCCTCCAGGGAATTCAGGTGGTGTTGCAACTTCTAAACAGTTGGTTTCATTGGTGTCCTTATTATGTAATTCTGGTGAACACATCATCCCTTTTCGGTCTTGTGTCCAATTAATATTTACGTTGTACGTGTGCTTTTCCATGGTGTTATATGTTTATATTATTAAATGATTATTCGTAAAATATCATCAACCTGTAAATTGTTTTCTATGGAATCAATTATATGTTAACTCTAAAAAACAATTAATGGTTTTCATTCTGTGTAAATCTGCGAAATCTGCAGGATAATTTTCCTATTACTAATATTTGTTTTTCCGCTGATTTGCTTCGCCAGTTCGCTGTCGCTCGGGTCGCAGATAATCACAGATTTTTTTCCCTTAAGGCAAAAATCAGGTACAAGTATTATTATTTAAAATAAGTGTTGTAAGCATTAATATTTTCTTTTATACTTTCTTTTAGTTTTGAAGCATCTTCAACAGTTTCAGCTTTTAAAAGGGCGTCAATTTTCTCAATTAACGGGTGAAGCCAAACGTGTAAATTGTCATGAGATGGCCCTTCCATTGTACAATTTTTTATAACAAAATTTTTCTCCTCATTTAGCTGTTTAGCCAATTTATGATAGTCTGCTAATGTGCTTGGTGATTGCGAATTGATGGTGTTTTGTAGTTTTTGAACCCCCTCATTTGTTATATCATCGGCCTGCCACTTAGTTCCATTATCCATTTGGATGTCGTTTACCCAAGCATTGGCATAAACACTTGATTCTTCGTGCTCTTGATGATTGTTATGGGTTTCGGTAGCGTGTTCAATGGATTCTGTTTTTGTGTCTTGATTTTTTCCGTCTTTACATCCTACTAAAGCCAATAGGCTTAATGTGAAAATTACTTGTTTCATTATTATTAGATTTTATTGATTATTAGTACTTGTGTTGTTTAACCATAATTCTGCAGGCATGCCTATTTTAAGGCTACCATCGTTTTTTACATCCACTTTTACGGCATAAACAAGCGCCACTCGCTCTTCTTTGGTTTGAATGATTTTTGGAGTGAATTCAGCTTCAGAAGCCATCCAACTAATGGTGCCTTTGTAAGATTTCATGTCTTCTGCATCATCAATCTTTACCGTTACTTCTTGTCCGATTTTTATATTAGCTAATTGTGTTTCACTGATATAAACTCGTAATTGCATGGTGCTTAAATCGGCAATTTTATACAATGGTTTGCCAAAAGCAGTAATTTCGTTTGGTTCTGCGTATTTGGTTAATACGGTACCTTTTACAGGATTTACGATTTTGCTTTTCTCAATTTGATCGTCTATTTGTTTGAGTTGTACATCAATACTTTTGAGTTCGTTAACAACCGGTGCATTTTGTATTTCTACGCTTCTAATTTGGTTTTTAATAACGTCTATTTCGCCAGAAATATCATCTAATTGCTTTTGTGTTCCAGCCTTGTCTTTTATTAAATTTTCAGTACGTGTTTTGTTGGTATAGGCTGTTCTTAATTTTGAATTTAAAACGGCAATTTGAGACAAAACACCTTTAGATTTAGAGCTTATCACAGCTTTAGACACCTCTAATTGTTCGCGTTTTAATGCCAAGGGAATAGTATCGATATAGCCTATAAATTGTTTTTTTTCAAGCGTGTTACCCTCATTAACATCAAACTGCATGAGTTTTCCGTTATTTTCAGCTGAAATGGTGATTTCTGTGGCTTCAAAATTCCCGTAACCATCAGCTTTATCGTTGCTGTTTCCGCAGGATAAAATAGTTGTTATAATGATTAATGTTAGTATGTAGATTTTGTTTTTCATGTTGTGTAGTTTTTCTCCCGCAGATTTCGCAGATTATCGCAGATTTTTTTATAATATTTAGTCTTTTTCTGCGTGTATCTGCGAAATCTGCGGGATACATTTTTATTGTCCTTTTATAACGTTATAATTCGCTTTCGCTAATTGCAATTGAATTTTATGCCTCACCAACGTGTTTTCGTCTTCGTATAAATTGGTTAATTCGGTGATATATGCCGAAGAAGTGATTACCCCATTTTTAAGTTGCGAATCTGCCGATTTAAGCACGTCTTTTCGAAGTTTGATAATCTCTAAATCGGATGCAATAAAACCTTCAATTTTATTGATTTCCTTTTGTTGCTGATTCAGTTCTATATTTGTATTCAATTTGAAAGTTTCCGTTTCGGTATCTAAAATATCCTTATTAATTGCCAAGGATTGACGTTGTTTTTTGTTGGAATTCCAATCGAAAACCTTCCAATTTAATTTCAGGCCTACTGTGTAAAAGGTTTGAAAGGAATTATCGAGCATATTCAGTCCCGGATTACCATAACCACCAGTTGCAAAACCGAGTAGTTTTGGTGCATTTTGCTTCGCTATTAGCGTTTCGTTACTTTCAATTTCTTTTCTTTTAAGCTGAAATAATTCTAATTCTGGTCTATTAATTTCGGTTTCTAAAGGTGTTTCTACCAGCGGATTTTGAAATGTGGTTGCAGCATCTAAAGGCCGACCAATAATGCTCGACAAGGTTTCTATTAAAGCTGTCTTATTACTTTCTAATTCTCTAAATTGCTGACTTAGTTTTAAAAGTTCTGCTTCTAAAACTTTATCTGATGCCGGTAAAATGGTACCATATTTAATACCCGATTGTACTTCTTTAAGTTTTGCTTCTAACTGTGCTTCTTTGGCTTTTAACAACAGATAGGATTCCTGCGATAATAAAATGGAAAAGTACAATTGGTTAATCTGTTGCTTTAACTGATAGAGGTTAACGTCAACCTGTTTTTGTTTGGTTTTAGTTTGCACTGCTTTTACATTTAAAGTCGCATCTGTGACTCCACCATTATAAATCAATTGATTTACAGAAAGCGTTGCACGATATTGGTCTTTGTTTAAAGATTCAATATTGGCATTGGGAATTGGGATTTCAATCACATCCGATTGGTAAGTGGCTTGCGCATCTAAAGATATTTGAGGTAATTTTGCATTAGAAATAACTTCAGAGTCTAATTTGTTTTGGTCTTCAAATAACTGAGATTGCTTGGCTAAAGGGTAGTTTTTAGTTGCTAAACTATGGCATGCCTCCAAAGTGATGCGCTGTTGGGCAACACTTGGAAGGGTTATTAAGATTGATATAATAATTATAAAGCGTTTCATTTTAGTGTTTCTTTATCGAATTAATAATAAAGCTAGAAACTTCTGTTTTTCGATCTTCCATGAGTTGTTTGTAGTTTTTATCATCTGTTTTGGTAAGTGCCATGATTAAAGGTTTCGCTAGAAAAGGGAAAATGTTAAGCGCTAAAATGTTAATGAATAATTGTTCTGCACTTATGGGTTTAATGAGACCGTTTTTAACGTCATTATCTATTTGTATTTTAAACTTTTCAAGATTTGGAAAGCCTTTCTTTTCGGTCAATTTTAAAATAAACTCTGGATTTCTATTTAATTCCTGAATGATAAAATTTGGTAAATATGGATGCTTAATAATGAATGAAATATAGTTTGATGTGAAGCTTTTTATTTTGTCTTCAATAGAAGAATCATCGTTTAGAATCGCATTTAATTGCGGTGCCAATAATGAAAAGGCACTTTTAAAAACCGCCTCAAACAGCAGTTGTTTGCTTCTGTAATAATAATGAAGCATGGCTTTGTTAATGCCTGCCTTATCTGCTATTTCTTGCATACGTGCTCCAGCCATGCCTTTGGCCTGAAAGACATCTTTCGCAGCATCTAAAATTTGTCCTTCGGTGTTTTCGTCTTTTGTTTTCGCCATATTAACTATATAGTTTAACCATTTGGTTAGCAAATATACAAAAAATAATCAAACGCGCTGTGGTTTGATTATTTTAACAGTTTTGCAAGTGTAAATCTTGTATTAATACAAATGAGTTTCTTATAATGATCTTAGCAGTTTTCTCTCCGACTAAAATGATCAGCTACCATTTAAATTACCTTTTAGTAAATTCTTAATAAAAAAAAAGCCGACTGTAATTGATTTACTTTTCTAAATTAATGAAACGCTTTTACATCGGCTCCTAGATCATAGACAGCAACCTCGTTTGTTAAGTTAGAGATAATACTGCGACCCGTTGCACTTCTGTAACCACCAGCACAATACACCACTATGGATTTGTCTGTGGGGATTTCATCCTTAGAATCTCTTAATTGATTTAAAGGAATAGGAATGGCTTTTTCAAAAATTTGACCTTCTTCTATTTCACTGGTATTTCTAACATCTATTAAGGTGTAAGCATCCATTTGTTTTTTAAAATCCTCGACATTTAAAACTTCAGAGCTTAAAAGAGAAGTGTCATTTAAGGTTATTAAGCTCACCACTTGTTTTTCATAACCTATTTTGGCAATCCGTTTCATAATATCTTCTCTATCATTTATAGAATTTAAAACCACATAGAAAGGTTCTTTAGGTTTAACAATAGCCCCTAACCATGTTTCAAACTTATCATCTTCAGTTTGGGCAATGATATTTATGCTTTTCGCTAAATGCTTCTTATTAAAATCGTCTTTACTTCTAACATCGATGACTAAAACATCATTTGGATCAAAAGTATTTTCTGTTTTAAAATGTAAGGTTGGTTTGGCTATACCTATTTCAAAATTATCTGCACCTTCTTTGTTCATATCGACATTAAAACCAAAATAAGAAGGGATAAAGGGTTGATCTTTTAAAATATGCTCAACAAACTGGTCTTCGGTTAAATTTTTAAATGCCCAGTTCTCTTGTCTTTCTCTTCCTAAAGTACTAGAAGAATCCTTACTCATGTTTTTACCACACAACGAACCAGCGCCATGTGCAGGATAAACAATAGTACTGTCAGGTAAATGGTTAAATTTATTCTTCATGGTGTTATACATACTTTTGGCCAATTCTTCTCGTTTAGCCCTCATATTACCCGCTTTTTCTCTTAAATCTGGCCGTCCAACATCGCCAATAAACAAAGTGTCTCCAGAAAACATGACCTGTTTATTAGATTCATCTTCAGCTATAATTGTGAGACTATCTGGTGAGTGTCCAGGTGTATTGATGGCTTTAAAGGTAACCTTGCCTAATATGACTTCATTGCCATCATCAAAAGTGTTATGAGGATAATTGGCTCCAACAAGCTTGCTTGTATAAATTGGGGCACCAGTTTCTTTGTGTATTTGTAAATGACTGCTAACAAAATCGGCATGTGGGTGTGTTTCAAATACGGCCGAAATTTTAGCATGATGTACTTCTGCTAATTCGTAGTAGGGTTTGGGATCTCTCGAAGGATCAATTAAAGCCATTTTACCTTCACTAATTATAGCATAAGAATAGTGCGCTAAAGGCTTATCTTCAAATTGTTTAATTATCATTATTATTTTTGTATGAAGATAAAAATTTTGTGTCAATATTTAAAATTAACTACTCATTTAATTTGCTTTTTTATGAACTTAAAAATTTTGACTCGTGCTCTAATTTTATGAGAAGACCTTGTATGTATAACTGTTAATCGGTTTACTAAATCGCTATCGCATGTCTTGTGAATAGTTAAAACTACTTGGTATTTTATAAAGCCGATGACATGTTAAGTAGGGTATCAGAAGATCTGGGTAGCATAATAAAGAAAAAACAGAAGGAGTGCTTTTAACAAATATAAAAGCTATTAAACGGGTTGATTTCATAAGATAATACCTCAAGATGACAATTATAAATTATTATCACGTCACATAACAAGTTATTAGAACGAAATACAGTAATTTTGCGCCCTATAAAAAACTAGTTATGAAACGTATAGCAGAATACAAGAAATTATTTGAGGTACAAAAAGATTTAGACCTCAAAACACTAAAAAAGACGTATCGTAACTTAGTAAAGGAATGGCATCCCGATAAATTTCAAGATGGAGACATCAAAGCTTTTGAAGCCGAAGAAAAAAGTAGAAAAATTATTGACGCTTACCATTTTTTAGTAAGTATTGCACCAGAAACTAAAGCTGCTAATTTAGAAGACTACACGAATACCATTACAAAGTCGGCCATTGCAGACTACCAGCACAATGGTATGCTTTTGGAAGTGACCTTTACAGATGGTCATGTTTATGAGTATTTTGGTATTACAAAGCAGGTTTATATAAAAATGATTAATTCAAATAATATCAATCGTTTTGCCAGACGCACTATTTATTCAAATTACATTTACAGAAAGACTAAACGTCAGTTAGAAGAAGCTTAAATTTTAATTTAAGCCTTAGCATATTATTCTATAAAACGTTTTTACAGGACAACAAACCATCTTATGGCAAACACAATTAAAGATCAGCAGGATATTTTATCGAAATTAAATATTCGCGTTTTAAATCCGATGCAGGAAGAGGCTATTTCTGTGATTGAAAAAAACACCAATACCATACTGCTTTCGCCAACAGGAACGGGTAAAACCGTAGCTTTTTTATTGCCACTAATTAAAGCATTAGATCCCGATTGTAGTGAAGTTCAAGCCTTGATTTTGGTGCCTTCGCGAGAATTGGCGATACAAATTGAGCAGGTGGCACGCACTGTGGGTTCTGGTTTTAAAGTGAATGCCGTTTACGGTGGTCGCCCCTTGTCTAAAGATAAGATAGAAATTAAGCACGTGCCTGCTATTTTGATTGGGACACCTGGACGAATTGCAGATCATTTTAGTAACGATCGTTTTTCTAAAACGGCTATTAAAATGCTCATTTTAGATGAGTTTGATAAGTCTTTAGAGGTGGGGTTTGAGTCTGAAATGCGATACATCATCAATCAATTACCATATCTCAATAAACGCGTATTAACATCGGCAACTCAAGGCGTTAAAACTCCTGGTTTTGTGCGTTTAGATAAGCCAACTACAGTTAATTTCTTAAAGGAAAGCACAGTATCTAAATTGCAAATTAAAACAGTATTAACACCAGAAAAGGACAAATTAAAAACTTTGTTAGATCTCATTCATCATATAGGAAATCAACAAGGCATGGTATTTTGTAATTTACGTGGTAGTATCAATGAGGTGAGTCGGTTTTTAGATCGAAATAAGATTAATCACAGTTGCTTCTCTGGTGGTATGGAGCAAAAAGATAGAGAGCGATCCTTAATTAAATTTAGAAACGGAACGAGCCAACTTTTAATAGCAACAGATTTAGCGGGACGAGGTATTGATATTCCAGAATTAGAATGTATAATTCATTACGAAATTCCTAGGGCAGCAGAAGAGTTTATTCATAGAAATGGAAGAACCGCAAGAGTAGACGCCAAAGGAGTCGCTTACGTATTGCAATATAAAAACCGAAATTTACCTGATTTTATTAAGAATTCTGAAGTTGCAAATATTTCTAAAAAAGCCCTTCAGAAGCCTCAATTTTGGGAAACTTTATTTATTTCTGGGGGCAGAAAAGATAAAATCTCTAAAGGAGATATTGCTGGTTTATTTTTTAAACAAGGGAATATCACTAAAGATCAATTGGGAGTGATTGAATTAAAACAAGATTGCACTTTTGTGGCCGTGCCCTTAAGTATTGCAGATACCTTGGTAGAAAAGTTAAATAATACACGGTTAAAAAAGAAAAAGGTAAGGGTTACGGTGTTATAACAGTTAACTTTTTATTTCCAGTATTTAAAACAGCATGGTCTAGATTTATTGTGTTAGGCTGGTGAACACTATAAAGCCTTTTGTATATCTTTAATATAAACCTATTAAAATTTAGCATTCTGTTATAAGTATTACCTTTCTTATATTTTTAAGGCGCATTCATAAAACGTTAAAACCTTAGTAAAACCGATATTTTTTTCGTAAATTGAAGTAAATAAAAACCCCGAAAAAGGCCATTAAGAGCCAAAAACGGGGTTTTCTTTTATCTACAATCATGAAAATACAAAGAATTAGTGAATTACAGCACGAATTTTCATTTTTATCTGCTACTGAAAATTTTGATGCGTTTTATACCCGTTTTTTAAAGAGTGACCTAGGGAAGATTTACTTAGCTATTCCCTGGAAATCTTTAGTCGAAGCTTTTCAGATTAAAGAAAAAGCATTTGGTTCAAAAATGATCTTTAGCCCCAAGGGAAGAATCGCACTGATGTTTTTAAAGCATTACACATGCAGTTCTGATAGGAAGCTGATAGAACAGCTCAATAGTAATATTGATTACCAATTTTTTTGTGATATTCATTTAGGGTTTTCTAGGATTACGAATTTTAAAATAGTTAGTCAAATACGCTGTGAACTGGCAGAAAAACTCAAGATTGACGCATTAGAAAAGTCACTTTATAAACATTGGCGACCCCATATAGAAAATAAAAATCAAATCACAGTTGATGCCACCTGCTATGAGAGCGAGCTCCGTTATCCCACGCCTCAAAAGCTCCTATGGGAAGCTGTAGATTGGTTGTATAGGCAGCTAAAAAAAATCTGTAAGGTTTTAGGTTTAAAAATGATGCGCACCAAGTATATAAAATGGAAAAAGCGCTATTTTGGATTTAGTAAAATGCGCAGAAAAACCAACAAGAAAAGAAAGCCACTTACCAGGGCGTTATTACACCTATTAAATAAGCTTATAGGCTTTGAAAAAGAGCTTCGCACTTCTTATAAACTTGAATGTCGTGTAGCTTATTTTAGAAGAGTCGCTACTATCAAAAAAGTATATGCGCAGCAACAGCAATACTTTGAAACAGGCGTATCACCAAAAAACAGAATAGTAAGTATTGCGAAAAGTTACCTTAGACCAATAGTGAGAGGAAAAGAAGTAAAATCTGTTGAGTTCGGAGCCAAAGTAAACAAGCTGCAAATAGACGGTATCAGCTTTATAGAGCATTTAAATTTCAATGCTTTTAATGAAGGTACAAGATTAAAGAAAACCATTTACAAAGCACAATCGCTTACAAAAATAAAACAAAAATAGTAGGAGCCGATGCTATTTATGCCACCAATATGAACCGCAAATTTGTTACCAAGAACAATATCAAGACGGACTTCAAGCGTAAAGGCAAGCTTCCTAAAAACTATCAGCAAGAAAAAAAACTCAAAGCATTAATTGCTAAAGAGCGAGCTACTAGGCCAGAAGGTAGTTTTGGAAATGAAAAAGAGCACTATCATCTCAAAAAAATAAAAGCCAAGACGAAAGCTACTGAAAAACTATGGATCTTCTTTGGTATACATACCGCCAATGCTCTGGAAATAGGTAGGAGAATACAAAATAATCTAAACCAGATGGCCGCATAAATTTAAGAGTTAAAACATCATGGGATAAGTATGCCTTGTCGGTAATAAAAATATAATTTTTGACCCAAAAACTTAAAAAAGAAAACCCAAGACTTAAAAATGAATTAAATCTTGGATTTTTTTTATCGATAACATTCATCATGGGTTAAATTCTGAATGTGCCTTTTAAGACATCCTAAATCAAACATCTAGTTAACTTTCATGACAGCCCTACGAAATCTTCACGTTTTGCTAGTTTCTTTAAATTGACCTTTTTTCATAAGTCAATGAGCTGAATAAATAACTCACAGAAAAGGGTCTTGATATACTTTTGCAGCAGAAATAATAAACGCAAAATTAATATTAAAACGATGGCAAAATTTATTGTACCAAAGGAAATACATCACGGCTTAGGAAGTCTTGAAAGATTAAAAGATTTAAAAGGAAAAAAAGCAGTTTTTGTAATTGGAGGTAATTCAGTTAGAAAAAATGGTTCACTTGAATGCGCACAAAAGTTCTTAGCTGAAGCTAATATCGAGTCTGCAGTATTTGGAGGTGTAGAAGCAGATCCTTCAATAGATACGGTTTATAAAGGTGCTGCATTTATAACCGAAGAACAACCAGATATTATTATAGGCTTAGGTGGCTGTTCGGCTATCGATGCGGCGAAAGCCATGTGGATTTATTACGAATACCCAGATTCTAAACTAGAAGATTTAGTGGCACCTTTTGCAGTTAAGCCATTACGTAATAAAGCTATTTTTGTGGCGGCACCTTCAACTAGTGGTACAGGTACCGAGATTACTGGCCTTGCTGTAATAACAGATAGAGAAAAAGGAACTAAATACCCAATTGTTTCTCACGAATTAACCCCAGATGTTGCCATAATAGATGGTGAGCTTTGTGTTAGTATGCCAACCCACGTTACTGCTAATACTGGTTTAGATGTATTAAGTCACGGAGTTGAAGCTTATGTTTCTAATATTGCCGACCATTATAATGATGCTTTAGCAAAGGGTGCGACCGACTTGGTTTTTAAAAATTTACAAACCGTTGTTAAAGAGCCTAATAACTTAGAAGCTCGTCAAACTATGCACGATGCTTCTTGTATGGCCGGAATGGCGTTTACCAATGTTTGGTTAGGAATAGTTCATTCCATGTCTCATCAAATTGGTGGTACTTTTGGGATTCCTCATGGTTGTTGTAACTCTATTTTAATGCCTAATGTTATTCGATTTAACTCGAAAGTAACCGATAAATATGAAGATTTAGCAGGTTTATTAGGAAAATCTACTGCTGAAGATTTCGCTCAAGAGGTTTCAAATTTACGTGAATCTGTTGGTGTTGTCGGTTCTTTAAAAGAATACGGTATTGATCAAAAAGAATGGGAAGCAAAACTAGATACCCTTACTGAAAACGCGATGAAAGATCCTTGTACGCTTTTCAATCCTAGAAAACCAAAATTTGAAGAAATAAAAGCTATTCTTCAAGCTTGTTATGACGGTGAAGCAATTACTTTTTAAGTATAGTTTACAGAGCATGAAAAAGCCCTAAATATATTTTGGGGCTTTTTTTGTGTTTAAAATCATTAAAAGCACAAATAAAACAAAGTGCTATTGCGGTCAATTGATAAGATAAAATAAACACCACAGGGTTTAAAAGTAAGTCAAGTTTTTTTTCTGTTGAGGTTATCTTTTTTTTTTTTTGAAAACTCTTTTGCTTCAGTTGGAAACAAGAAAATGACGTCACATTTAGGAGATTTTCACCTTATTCCCATCATAATAGAGTCCTAGAAATGAGGCTTTTTATACCAAACTATTTATAATATCAACATTCACTTCGTGCTTCCCGTCAAACATCATAACATTCAAGTTTTCTTTAAATAAATTTTTGGCTTTTTTAGTTTCAGAGTCTAAGCGTCCTTCTGTTAAATACTCATCATTAGTACCACAAATTAAAGTTACTTTAGCCTTTAAAAATTTAAAATCTTCAGTACTTAATTCCTCTGGAATGCCGCCAGAATGTAAAATTAATTGGTGGCACTGTAGTTGTCGTTTGGCCACATAACGCAGGGCAACACTAACGCCTTGCGAATATCCTAAAACTATTAGATTAAGGTTTTCTGGGATGTTTTCAGCTTCAAAAATAGCATCAAAATTGCGCATAATATTCTCGGTGTCTTTTGCAGTAGTTTCTTTGGTTAACCAATTGGCGCCAACGCGTCTAAAGTTGGCATTAAGATAATATTTACTAGCAGCTTGTGGTGCAATAATATAATTTTCAACGGGATGTAATCCTTTAAAATACTTTAAAAAATACCGACTTAAATAGCCCATACCATGACAAACAAACCATACGTTTTTAGTCGATCTGGAAAGTGAATTTAGGGTAGAATAGGAGTTGATTGTTGTGTATGAGATTTCTTTTTCTTGTGATTTCATATACGTTTATGTTTTGTATTTTTGTTAGCAATTTTAAAAATACACTATTCTATGCAATTATCTAAAGAAGCCGTTTTAATGAAAGCGAATCAAGCGTGTAAAAACACCTTAATGGAAACCTTAAATATTGAGGTTGTAGATTTTGGAGCCGATTTTTTAGTTGCGAGAATGCCCGTTGATTCTAGAGTTTATCAACCAGACGGTGTTTTACATGGTGGTGCTACAGCGGCTTTGGCCGAAAGTGTGGGAAGTTTTGCATCGCATATATTTAATGATACCGAAAAATTTTTTGTGCGTGGTACAGAGATAACAGCCAACCATTTAAAAAGTGTTACAGAAGGTTTTGTTTACGCTAAAGCGACGTTTTTACACAAAGGAAGAACGACACAGTTGTTGGATATTCGAGTGACCGATGACGATGATAATTTGGTTTCTGTGTGCCGACTCTCAACCATTTCATTACCAAAAAAGAAACAGTAAATGACTTTCGATGATTTTTTTAAGCGCATGGCGGCACAGTACGAAAGCGCTAAACCCTTAGTAGCCTATAGTAAACCTAACGACAACAAAATAAAAGCCATACTTCAAGATACAAATGATTTATACTACACAAATGATTTTAACGAACAAGGGTTTGTGTTTTCAACTTTTGATGATAACAAGGATTCGGTTTTAATGCCATTGGAAAATTCGGAAGTAATTTCCACTTCTCAAGAACTTGAGGTTTCTACGGCTGTAAAAACGCCTATTGAAAACTATAAAATTTCGTCTCATTCTAAAGATTTTCATATCAATCTGGTTAGTAAAGGGATGGAGGCTATTAATGCTAGTGCATTTAGAAAAGTTGTTTTATCCCGTCGGGAAACTGTAAATCTTTCGCACTCTAATCCTATTTTAATTTTTAAAAGGCTTTTAAATACCTATACATCTGCATTTGTATATTGTTGGTATCATCCGCAAGTAGGATTGTGGTTAGGAGCCACACCAGAGGCCTTAATTAATATAGAAGGTCAACAATTTTCTATAATGGCCTTGGCAGGTACTCAAGATTACAAGGGCACGCAGGACGTGGTTTGGAAAGACAAAGAAAAAGACGAGCAGCAAATTGTAACTAATTTTATTCTGGAAGGTTTAAAACCATTAACCGAAAAAATAAAAATATCGGAAACAGAAACCGTAAAAGCTGGAAATTTATTGCACTTAAAAACCATGGTATCTGCAAGATTAAAGGCGCAATCAAATTTAAAGGAAGTGTTGTCTGTATTGCATCCCACACCAGCGGTTTGTGGGTTTCCAAAACTTGAAGCAAAACAGTTTATTTTAAAACATGAAAATTACAATCGAGAATTCTACACTGGTTTTTTAGGAGAATTAAATTTTGAAACTACAAAAGCACCGCGATCTGGAAAGCGTAATATAGAGAATAGAGCCTATGCCATTACAAAAAAAAGCAGTCAATTATTTGTTAATTTACGCTGTATGCAATTAAAAGGCTCTAAAGCTATGATTTATGTTGGTGGTGGCATTACTAAAAGCTCTAATGCTGCGCATGAATGGGAAGAAACGGTATCAAAATCTAGGGTTATTAAAAACGTGTTATAAGTATCTTTTTAAGACCTAATTTCTTACTTTTGTACGATATGAAATACCCTAAAATTCCGCTTGCGCAAACGCTTATAAAGCTTTGCGAAGCAAAAGGCATAAAGCATATTATTATTTCTCCCGGTAGCAGAAATGCCCCTCTAACTATTGGTTTTTCTCACCATCCTTATTTTAAATGCTATAGCATTGTAGACGAGCGTTGTGCCGCATTTTTTGCTTTGGGTATTGCCCAACAATTACAAGAACCAACGGCTGTAGTTTGTACTTCTGGTAGTGCCTTGTTAAATTATTATCCTGCTGTTGCCGAGGCTTTTTTTAGTGATATTCCTTTAGTTGTTATATCGGCCGATAGACCTAAACATTTAATTGGTATTGGCGATGGTCAAACCATTAATCAAAACCATGTTTTTGAAAATCATATTTTATATTCGGCAAATTTAGAACTGAATTTAGACAATAAACAAAGCCTCCAAGACCGTAACGAAATAGAAATAAATAAAGCTCTAAATACAGCGTACCTAAAACAAGGGCCTGTGCATATTAATGTGCCTTTTGATGAGCCTTTGTACGACATGGTTGATGCAGCTTCTGTGAATCCTCAAGTGATCCCTGCCGAAGACAACGTTTTACCAATGGAGTCTTCTGTAATAAACACATGTATTAATGATTGGAATAGCGCATCAAAAAAAATGATTTTGGTTGGGGTTAATCCGCCCAACACCATAAACCAAGAATGGTTGGATGTTATTGCAAAAGACGACAGTGTGATTGTGTTTACCGAAACCACTTCGAATTTGCAACACGACGATTTTTTTCCGAGTATCGATAAGATTATTTTGCCTTTAAACGATGAGGCCTTAATGCGTTTACAGCCCGATATTTTATTAACCTTTGGCGGTTTAATCGTATCAAAAAAAATAAAAGCTTTTTTACGCAAGTACAGACCCCAACAACATTGGCATATTGGCACAACCAAAGCCAACGATACGTTTTTTAGCTTGAATAGATGTTTAGAGGCCAAGCCAAACGACTTTTTTTCTGAATTTTTATCAGGAATTACTACAAAACAGTCTGATTACAAACCGAGTTGGAACCAAATAAAGGCTCACCGAAATAGTAAACATGACGAGTATTTAAAAACCATAGATTTTAGCGATTTTAAAGCCTTCGAAATTATTTTTAAAGCCATTCCCAATCACACGATATTGCAACTAGGTAACAGCTCTACCATACGCTACGCGCAGTTATTCGATTTAAACAAAACGCTAAACGTGTTTTGCAATCGTGGCACCAGTGGTATTGATGGTAGCACGAGTACAGCGATTGGTTGTGCCGTGGTTAACACCAAACAAACCACTTTTATTTCTGGTGATTTAAGCTTTATTTACGACAGTAATGCGCTGTGGAATAACTATGTTCCCAATACCTTTAGAGTAATTGTTATTAATAACCAAGGTGGTGGCATTTTTAGAATTCTTCCCGGACATAAAAACACCGAAAATTTCGACACCTATTTTGAAACGAAACATGAGCTAACGGCAGAACACTTATGTAAGATGTATGGTTTTGAATACACTAAGGTTTCAAATACAAAGGCCTTACAAGGTGCTTTACAATCATTTTATCTAGAGAGTAACCAACCCAAATTATTGGAAGTGTTTACGCCACAAACTACAAACGATGAGATTTTACTCGATTATTTTAGATTTATAAGTTAGATATTATAAAAATGAACAGCGATTTTTTATTTCCTGTGAGAAAAAACAGTAATCTTCTGGTTTTTTATTCTATAAAAAAAAGCTATCTTTAGTTCTTGATGATTAACCTTTTTAAAATTATACAATTATGAGCAAAAGAGATGAACTTATTGCAAAGTATGCTGCAGATTTAAAAGATAAATGCAGTGTAACGCCAGACATGGATTTATTAACCAAAGTGACTATTGGTTGTGGGCCGTCTATTTATAATGCAGATGCCTCTACGGTTTCTGGATCTGACGAATCTGAATTAGCAACGGTTAAAAACAATTTCTTAATAAAAAAATTAGGATTAAAGGATAGTCCAGATTTAGATAAAGGCATTGATGCCGTTATGGAGACCTACGGGAAATCGAATAGAAACAAATACAGAGCGGTGGTTTACTATTTACTTACCAAGCATTTTAAAAAGGAAGCCGTTTATAATTAATTGAAATCATAATATGTTTAAAAGCGTTGCCATGTTAGCAGCGCTTTTTTTATTTTAAAAGTTCTAAAGTCTTGTGTTTTAAAGGAAGTTATACCCATTTAATTTTTATGGTCTTGTTAATTTGAATTATTTACTGTTGAGATGAGATAGAAATCGCAGATTCACGAACTCCATATTTTACTATAATATGGGCGTGAGCCAAAAGCATAATACAACCAAAGTTATGGTTTTACTTTATACCGAAATACGGGCGAAAAAGAGAACAATTATAGGCGACATGACTTGGTTAATTTGGTGTTAATGCCAGTATTTAAATTAGGTTTTTTTTGAAATTTATTGGTCGAAAATTCTTAATTCAAAAATTGTGTTGTTGTGAATAGTTATTTATTGCGCGAGCGATTGAATGGCTTGTTTGAGCTCGCCGACGCAGGAGGAAGCAAGTAATGAAATATTTATATTCATGAGTTCCTTAGTTTAAAATAAAAACCAACGCATAAAGCCCGACCCTTGTAGTCGCGCCCAAAAACACAAGCGAGGTAAAACATAAGTTGCTTTGAGGTTACTGCCCACTTAGACTGAAAAATTATTACCTTTGCCGCATGATAAAATTAGGAGAAATAAATACATTAGAAATACTTCGTGAAAGCGAACATGGCGTTTATTTAATTGATAATGACGACAACCAAGTGTTATTGCCAAACAGGTATGTTCCAGAAACGTTTAAGATATATGATAAATTAGATGTTTTTGTATATTTAGATAATGAAGAGCGCCCTGTGGCGTCGACAGATTTTCCATATATAACCAAAGGTGATTTTGCGCTATTGCGTTGTAATCAAGTTACAGAACATGGTGCGTTTTTAGATTGGGGATTGGTTAAAGAATTGTTTTGTCCTTTTCAAGAACAAGCCTTTAAAATGAAACCTAGCGGTTGGTATTTGGTGCATTGTTATTTAGATGAAAAAACAAATAGACTCGTGGCATCGAGCAAAACGAATCGGTTTTTGGACAATAATGAATTAACAGTTGCCGAGTTTGACGACGTGGATTTGATTGTTTCGCATCCATCGGATATTGGGATGAACGTTATCGTTAACAAAAAACATTTAGGCTTGGTCTACAAGGATCAAATATTTAAAGATATTAGTGTTGGCGATAAATTAAAAGGGGTCGTTAAAAAAATACGTCCGGGAAACAAACTTGATATTACACTAGGACAAATAGGCTACAAGAGTATCGAACCCAATGCCGAACGTATTTTGCGGGAGTTACAAGATAATAGTGGCTATTTAAATTTAACCGATAAGTCTAATCCTGAGCTGATAAAAGATCAGCTTCAAATGAGCAAAAAAAACTTTAAAAAGGCGGTTGGTTCTTTATACAAACAAAAACGTATTGAGATAAAAACCGATGGTATTTACTTAGTTTAAAGGGTATGATAAATCAAGACACTATTGTGGCTCTAGCAACACCGTCGGGAGCTGGTGCCATTGCTGTAATACGGCTATCGGGAAAAGAGGCTATTAAAATTGCTGAAAAGCATTTTAAATCGGTTTCTGGTAAACTATTAAGTAAACAAGCCACACACACTATTCATTTAGGACATATTATGGATGGCGATAGGACTATCGATGAGGTTTTAATATCAGTCTTTAAAAATCCTAATTCCTATACGGGTGAAGATGTTGTGGAGGTATCTTGTCATGGTTCAAACTATATCCAGCAAGAAATTATACAATTATTTTTACGCTCTGGTTGCAGAATGGCAACCGCAGGTGAGTTTACCTTACGGGCTTTTTTAAATGGAAAATTAGATTTATCGCAAGCTGAAGCTGTAGCCGATTTAATTTCTAGCGATAACGAAGCCGCACACCAAATAGCCATGCAACAGATGCGCGGTGGTTTTTCGTCTGAAATCGCTAAACTTCGCGAAGAACTTTTAAACTTTGCCTCTTTAATTGAACTTGAACTGGATTTTGCCGAAGAAGATGTGGAATTTGCAGATCGCAAGCAATTTACAGATTTAATCGAACGTATTTCGATAGTCTTGAAGCGACTCATAGATTCCTTTGCTGTGGGTAATGTGATAAAAGAAGGAATTCCCGTGGCTATTGTTGGCGAACCTAATGTAGGGAAATCAACTTTATTAAATGCTTTATTAAATGAAGACCGAGCGATAGTTTCCGACATTGCAGGAACCACCCGCGATACTATTGAAGACGAAATTTCTATTGGTGGTATTGGTTTTAGGTTTATAGATACGGCAGGTATTCGCGAAACCCAAGATGTTGTAGAAAGTATTGGTATTAAAAAAACCTTCGAAAAAATTGAACAAGCTCAAGTGGTTATGTTCTTGGTAAGCGCAACAGAACTAGCAGTAGGAGCAGAGGCGGTTAAATCGATGGCTATTGAAATCGAGAAAATAAAAAATAAGTTTCCACAAAAGCAGCTCCTTGTTATTTTGAATAAAATAGATGAGATTACTGATTTGGAGTTGGCGAGCATTACTGATGCCTTGTCATTAAAAGCGTCAACCATTATTCCCATTTCTGCTAAAACAGGGTTTGGTATCGAAAAACTAACGAATACACTTCTGGATTTAATTAATACAGGTGCGCTACGAAATAACGAAACAATAATTACAAATTCTCGTCATTATGATGCCTTGTTGAAAGCTTTTGAGGAGATACAAAAAGTCCAATACGGCCTAGAGACCAATTTGTCTGGCGACTTGTTAGCTATAGATATTCGTCAGGCACTATATCATTTTGGTGAAATTACTGGCGAAATAACCAGCGATGATTTACTGGGGAATATTTTTGCTAATTTTTGTATCGGGAAATGATTCTTCATCTTATTTGATATTGCTTAATCAAAACTTGGCGAACATGCTAAAACATCTGCATATGGGTAAATATGTTCCCAAAATGCTTTTCCAGCACTATCATAATGGTCTAGTGCATAATTAAATTTTGTGTTCGAAGCAACTTGATAAATGTATACATCGCAAGAGTAAGAGTATTTCTTTTTAAAACAAACTATCGCGAAATAAAGTGTTTTGTAATCCACAGATATGCTAAAAAAAGTTACTTTCGAGATTGCTTCGCTGTCATAACTCCTATAGGTTGTTCCGTATCCTTCGGATTTTACAAATTCCATTATTTCCTCGCAAGATTGAGCTTTCACATTTACGGTTCCGACTGCAATCAATAGAAAGATGAAAATTTTCTTCATATTACATTTTGGTATTAGTTAGTTCTTGGTTAATTGATTAAAAATTTTTCTTTGGTTTTAAAATGTTTATCAAGAGCTGTAAATTGTTTTTATATGGCTTAAAATGATTTTATAGAGGTGAAATAAAGCATCTTTTTTTACTTTTACTATGTTGCAAATTGTTTTACGATTTTAAGCAATAAAAATTAACTGTGAGATTTCTTTTAAAAGAAGCGTACTGTTTAAAAGTAGAATAATTATCTTAATTTTAAATAGCATTACGAGAAAGAATAAATTTCCATGTTCAGCTTGGTTTTCCGATTCTTAAGGTAGTGTAATTTAAACTCTGTTCAATTCATTTTTTAAATGAATTGAATTAAAGTAGGTTTTTATCTTTTAATGATTTTTTCAGCTCATTATGATTTTCCCAGAATCTATCTCTAATTTTTTGAATAACTTCATCATATGCTGGATGACTTTTTAAAGTTTTCATTAAGGGATCTTCTTCAAGAAACAACAAAACCCAATATTGATAATTATTTTTTGTAGCAAATAGCTTTAATTGCTCAATAGCAAGATTTGGATTTTCTTCGTGTAAGTATTTCATGGCCAAACTAGCTGGCTGGTATATAGATTGGTCATTTTTACAATATTCGGCATATGCTTTGTAAAAATCTTCAGCACTTTCATGTAAGCCCATTTTATCGTATACCAATCCAATTTTTAAATTTTCTTGTGGATACATGCTTAACCCATTATTTTCCTTGATTTTTACAAATTTATCATAGTAATAAAACGCACGATCATACTTTTCTTGGAAATAATAAAATTTGCCCACTTCCTGCATAATATCTAAACGTGTTGTATCTTTTTTCCATTCGTTCTCTAATGCATTTGTAGCCCTTTCTATATTTTGATGCTGAGCGTATTGGATAAATACGTTTAAAAAAGGTGCATAATAATTCTCTGGATTATTATCTAAAGATAAATCTATGTACTTCTTTGCTTCATTTGTAAAACCATTTTGAACAAAGGCATTACTTAAAGCCAAATACATATAGCTTTTGCTTATTGAATCGTTTGTTTCAATATCAAGCTGTAAACCTTTTAAGGCGTACTGCAAATATTTACCTGTATCCGGAATTGCTCGCGAATACAAATCGGCAAGTATTTGAACCACAGAAGACGAATTGGGATTATATTCTAAAGCTTTTTTTAAATGTGGTACAGCCAATCGATATTCATTAACATTAATGTAGTAAAGAGCTTTTGCAATTAAACTTTTGGCAGATCTGGAATCATAAAGCAATGCCTTATCTGCATTATTGTTGATAATATCTGTGTGTTTTTTTTCGGCTTGGTTTAAGTCCAAATAATAGTATGCAATCGCAATATCAGAATATGCGAGCGCAAATTCATGGTCTTGGTCTATCGCTTTTTCAAATAAAATAATAGCAGCTTCCAAGCCCTCCTTAGTTTCTTCTTGCAATCGATCAAGCCCTTTTAAGTAATAATCATAGGCTAGTAAGTTTTCTGTTGGTTTTTTATCAATTTGTTGTAATTCTGCTGGTGTAACTGTTGCCTTTATCGCTTCTGTAATCTTTTTGGCGACGACATTTTGTAAGGAGAAAATGTCTTCCGTTTTATGATTGTACTGTTCAGCCCATATTGGTGTATCATTTGATGCGTCAATCAATTGAATATTCAATAAAACCTGATTATTAAAGCGTTGCCCGCTTCCTTCAATCAAGTAATTGACATTAAGTTCTTCCGCTATTTCTGAGATGGTCTTATCGGTATTTCTATATTTTTCTACAGAGGTCCTACTTATTACTCGGAGATCTTCTATCTTTTGCAAATTGTTTAGTGTCGACTCCATAAGTCCGTTCACAAAATACAGATTATTCGAATCGCTACTCATATTCTTAAACGGCAATACGGCTATAGATTTTCTAAAGTAAACATCTTCTTTACCGGAATTGGGCGTTTCTTTTTGGAAAAACAAGAATGCTACTAGGGTTAAAACCGAAGCAAATACTAATATTATTTGAGCTCTGTACTGTAGAAAAAAACCTTTTTTATTAACTTCAATAGGTTCTGCGGTTTGCTTATCTTCTTGTATTAATTCTGTTTGTTCACCTATTTTTTTTCTAGCCTCGCCTGGCGAATACCCATAATAGTCTCTAAAGCACTTAATGAAATAAGAGTTATTACTAAATCCAACCTGATGCGATATTTCAGAAACAGTAAGTTCCGTTTCTTCTAACAGCGTCATCCCTTTTTGAAGCCGAACTTCACGAATAAATTGACTAGCACTAAGTTGAGTTTGTTTCTTAATCTTTCTCAACAAGTTTGATCTACTCATATTCATGAGGTCAGCCAATTCTGAAACCCCAAATTGCTCATTAGAGATATGCTCTAAAATAAGTGCCTCAGCTTGCTCAATAAATTTTCCTTGATGTGAGATGTCAGTCATGTTGTTTCAAATTTAGAAATTTTTATTTAAACAACGTGCCGCTTCAAGTTTAAAGTGCCTTGTTAAAAAATGGTTACTTGCGTCATAATTTACACTTCTGCGTCATAATTTTCAACCTCACATCAAACTTGATACAATTGGCTTCATGCCGATTATCAGGCAACTAGCTTAGTGTCGCATCTTTGTAGAAACAAAAATCAAGTTGTTGATCATTAAAAATTTAAATCATGAAAACACTTAAAATTACATCAATTAGAAAGGCCGTTCAGATGTTATGCTTTAGCCTTTTATTAACTAGCTCATGCGCACAATCTGACAAGAAAACAAGCTCAGATAGTAATGTTAAAACAACAAAATCAGTAAACAAGCCTAATATAGATATTCATGGAGCTGTACTTACAGGAAATTTGGATGCCGTTAAGCAACATATTGAAGCTGGGACTGATATTAATCAAAAAGAACCTATGAGTGGATCTACACCTTTAATGTCTGCAGCCACTTTTAATAAACCTGAAATCGCTAAAGTACTTATCAATGCAAATACAGATTTGTCTGTAAAAAATAATGATGGCGGAACGGTTTTACATACGGCAGCATTCTTTGGACGTATAGAAATTGTACAGTTACTAATTGATGCAAAAGCAGATAAAACCATTCGTAATAATTTTGGAGCTACACCTAGGGAAATTGTTATGGTAGATTTCGATCAAATGAAACCTATTTATGAAATGCTAATTCAACAATTAAAACCAATGGGATTTACATTAGATCTCAATGAACTACAAAAAGCGCGTCCTGTTGTTGCAATGATGCTACAATAAATAACAACTACGATGACCACAGAAAGAAGATACGATATTGATTGGCTAAGAGTCATTGCTATAGGTTTATTACTTATTTACCACATAGCGATTATATTCCAACCATGGGCCATGTTTATAGGTTTTATAAGAAGTGACGATGCTTTAGTAGTGCTTTGGAAACCGATGACCATGCTCAATGTCTGGCGGATACCTCTACTGTTTTTTATCTCTGGAATGGGCTTGTATTTTGCAATGAAAAAAAGAAACTGGAAGCAATTGTTCTTAGAGCGAGCTAAACGAATTTTCTTGCCCTTTGTGTTCGGAATTTTGGCTATCACACCATTACATTTTTTAATTTTTCAGAACTACTACAATATGCCATTGAGTTATTTTCCGCACATGGGACACTTATGGTTTTTAGGAAACATTGTTGTCTATGTTGTAGTGTTGTCACCTGTTTTATTCTACTTGAAGAATAACGAAAAATGGAAATTTAGGAAAGCCATTTCAAAAGTGATGACCTATGCCATAGGACCATTATCTATATCAGTATTTTTTATGTTAGAAGTAGGTTTTGTTAAACCACAGCTATTTGAACTGTACGCTAAAACCTGGCATGGCTTTTTTATCGGGTTTTTGGCTTTCTTTTTTGGTTTTCTTTTTGTGTATAGCGGTAAAGCATTCTGGCAAACCGTTTCAAAATGGAAATGGTTATATATCGGCTTGGCCACAATCCTCTTCCTAATTCGTTTCACTGGATTTGAGTCATTATCAAATATGTATGTAACCACCATAGAATCTAATGTTTGGATATTGGGTTTATTCGGAATAGGATATAGCTACTTTAATAAACCAAGTGCATTACTAAGCTATTTAAGTGCAGCTGTTTATCCTGTTTATATTATTCACATGTTTGTATTATATGCAGGTGTATTACTCATTCTGCCTTTAGATCTTCATCCTATGCTAGAATTTATAGGAATCACTCTATTTACGTTTATAGTCTGTTTTCTTATTTATGAATTTATCCTCAGACGCATTAATATTTTAAGACCATTGTTTGGATTGAAATGGAAATTTAAAGGCGTAACACAGAAAAAATTAAAGCGTATTTAGAGCCCAATTCAACACGTTGTATTTCAATTTGATAAATCATTAAATCATAATAAAATTATTTAGAAAAAATAGATTAAGAATGATTACCAAAAATAAATTTGGAGCCTATTTAGCTTATGCCGCTGGATAAATTATTCTGGTTATAGTTGGAATCCTCATTGCATTAGAAATTAATGAACATTCAAATAGGGAGAAAAAATTAGAGTTGAGTAACTCTTACATTATTCAATTAAATGCGGAATGACTACAATAGCTCAAAATAGAGAATCATACCTCTAGGCCATTGAATCACTCAAAAAACTAAAAAATACGTTTACTGAATTACTAAATACAAATTAAAAAATGAAGACCGAAAAAAATAAATCAAATAAGAAAACACATCCATTTTGGAGCTTTTTCTGGCTTACTTTTCTGGTCCTTTCTCTTTGGTATGCGTGGTA
Source organism: Oceanihabitans sp. IOP_32 (assembly GCF_009498295.1). Taxonomy (NCBI): domain Bacteria; kingdom Pseudomonadati; phylum Bacteroidota; class Flavobacteriia; order Flavobacteriales; family Flavobacteriaceae; genus Oceanihabitans; species Oceanihabitans sp. IOP_32. The sequence continues at coordinate 3,226,275 of NZ_CP040813.1, forward strand.
CTCATTTTATGCGCCATCAAATGATATTACTTGGACAAATGACATTGAATCCGCTAAAAAGCTTGCCAACAATTCGGATAAAAATATAATGGTATTCTTTACTGCGGAATGGTGTTCACCTTGTCGCATTATGAAACGTCAAGTTTTTGCAGATAGCGAAGTTATGACAGCTATTGATGCGGAAGTTGTACCAGTTGAAATTGACATGGATGACCCGAATAACGAACAACTTGTAAATCAATATAAAATCGGTGTTACACCGACAACCATTTTTATTGATCCCGAGGGAAAGGTGATTGATTACGCCGTTGGAAAAGTGGATAAAACAAAATTTCTTCAGATTCTTAAAAAAGTAGGCTTTCAGGAAAGTGATAAAACCAAATCTAGTATAACCAAACAACCCACTTTAGCTGATTATAGCTCGGGTGAAAAATGGGTATGGAAATATAAAGGTGTTACTACTGAAGGAGAGGTTCGCTCGGATGGAACAGATACACGGGAAGTCGTAAAATTTGGAGAGGTTCTAGGTATGACTATTGGTAAGGACACCATTCCTGTTAGCGATATTGTTAAACCAGATGTTAGCGAAACGCCGAAGTATGATTGGCCTCTTAAAGTGGGTAAAAAATGGAAATATGAAAACAATTGGACCAGTCAAGATGGAACAACGGGAAGCCAAAGTCAGAATGCCGAAGTATTATCGTACCGAGAGGAAACGGTAGAAGCGGGAACATTTATGGCTTATACAATTAAATATACTGGAAAAACCACCAATTCCAGAGGATATAATGCCGATGAAACAGAGGTTTGGTTATATGCCCCATCCGTAAAAAATTTCATAAAACTCACTCAAAATCAGGGTGATTTTCACTATGTGGAGGAATTAATCGAATATTCAAAATAAAAACAACCATTATATTAAAATAGAAATTATCAATCAATAATAATTCACAAATCAAAAAACGAACAATTATGAAATTAATTAAAAGTAATAAAGGAATTAGACTTGCAATAGGCATCGTTTTAGGAGTATTATTAGGCTTATTAACCTCAAACATAGCTTTGTGGCTTCCTATAGGAATTGCTATTGGTGCAGCGTTAGAATACTCAAAAAAAATCTTGATGTATTAACCAACAATACAAAATAAATCATTAATCAAAAAACGAACAATTATGACATCAATAAAAATGAAAACACAAAAAATTATTCTATTACATAGATTCTATTATTAGCACTTATTTCAGAAAAAAATGAAACGATTAACCAAATTTATAGAAAAGAATATTTCAGGAAAAAAAGTTTTAGGTCTTTTTATCTTGACAAATGCTGTTTACACCTTTATGCTCACTGTTACAATTCCTAAAACATTGGAATTCTCTAACGGAATGAAATTACTGGATATGATGCCTACAGGATATGATTTGGATTATGTAAGTGAATTATTCAGTTTGCTTGGAGAAAATGGACGTTTGACATATCTAAACAACCAAATACCTTTGGATATGATTTACCCACTACTATTCGGACTTTCTTACTGTTTGCTTTTGGGTTATTTCTTAAAAAAATTGAACAAATTAAATTCCCCTTATAAATATCTCTGCCTAATACCTATAATTGCAGGAATTGCAGATTATTTAGAAAATTTTGGAATTATCAGAATGTTAAAAAGCTACCCTGATTTGACAGAGATTTCAGTAAATACGACTAGCTTATTTTCACTGATAAAAAGTATTTCGACAACTGCTTTTTTTATAGTCTTGGTAGTAATGCTAATTATACTTGGAATTAAATTAATGAAAAGGAATAAAACAAGTGCTAATAATGTGTAACCGCAATTACGGCGGATTCGACTACATCCAAATCCGCTTGGAATTGCTAAAGTTGGTGTCAAACCGAAAATTGTAACAATTACTCTGTTACATAGTCATAACTGATATCTAAATAGTTCCCTGTCTGGTTAGGAAGAGTCCTTATTTTAGGTGGTATGGGTTATCTAATTTCTACAGTTATACGCTACGCCGGAATTGATTTTAGCTTCAATAGATTTCTTACTCTACCTGCAACCATTGGAGAATTTTGGATGATTGGTTATTTGCTAATTTTTGGAATAAGACCAAATTATGGAGTAAAATTAAGTGGAAACTCGAAATAGTGCCGAATGTAGGGCATAATCAAAAAAAGATGGCACAGGCAGCAGCAGAATATTGATATAAATAAAATAGATAAAACATTAGCTAATAATGTGTATTATTCTCTGATTATTGTCTTTTTAAACAAAAATTCAGACAGATTAATCATGGTATTAAAAACCTTTAAAGAAATGAAGCATATCTTATTATTCAGTTTAGTTTTAATGTTCAATTGCACAAATAAAACCAAAGCAGAAAAGAAAGTATCAGTAAATGAAAAAGAAAACCTAATAGCACTAATTGATGAAATCTGGAAAACAGAACAAGAACCTATTAGACGAAGAGATTCATTAATGTCAATTTATGGTGTCGATTCTGACATAGTTAAAAAGCAGCAATTCATCATCGATAAAAACCTCGCTATTAATGAGAAGAAAGTGATAAATATTCTCAAAAAATATGGTTGGCCAAAAAAAAAATGATAGGCGAACGAGGTAATTGGACCATATGCAACGTTATTCAACATTCAGATAATGAAGTTCGAATACAATTCCTACCAATGATGAGACAAGCCGTTAAGGATAAAAAGTTAGAACCTCGATTTTTGGTAAGAGCAGAGGATAGAATAGCAACTGAGAGAGGTGATTTACAAATCTATGGTGGACAAATGAAATACTACCCAGAAACCAAGAGTTTTAATTTATGGCCAGTTTTTGATCCAGAAAACATAGATAAACGAAGAACAGCAATTGGGCTGGATTCAATCGCAATATTTCTTAAAAATAGATTTGATTTTGAATGGAATCTCGAAGAACAAATCAAAAGAACAAAAGAGTTTGAATTGTCAAAGCAAAGAAGAAATAGTATCAACTAAAAATATAATAACTTATGAACGGACCAGATAAAAACATAAAATACCCACTAGAGAATTACGACAGGCTTTGTTTCTTAAAAAATGTTGTAAAGAATCCCAATATTAGTGTTGGCGACTACACCTACTATGACGATTTTGAAAATGTAGAAAACTTTGAAAAGAACGTAAAATATCTTTTTGACTTTGTAGATGACAAATTAATAATAGGAAAGTTCTGTATGATTGCTTCAGATGTTAAATTCATAATGAATGGTGCAAATCACTTAACAGATGCCTTATCAACATATCCTTTTGCAATTTTTGGGAAAGGTTGGGAACGTGCAATGGACGGAAAAAGTTATCCAAATAAAGGAGATATTAATATTGGTAATGATGTTTGGATTGGCTACAACGCCACTATTATGGCTGGAATAACCATTGGAGATGGCGCAATTATTGCCACAAACTCAACAATAGTTAAAGACGTTGAACCCTATTCAATTGTTGGTGGAAATCCTGCTAAAGAAATCAAAAAACGTTTTGATAACAGCACCATAAAAAAACTATTAGAAATAAAATGGTGGAATTGGGACATCGAAAAAATCACAAAGAATGTCCAGAACTTAACAGATAACAACATTGAAAATTTAATTTAAAAATTGGTTTGGTTGAGTTTTATAAAGGCAAACTTTTGAAGATTATATGTTTCTCAATTTTATTTTAGAATAATTTTATATGAAAACAGCAATTTATACAAAATATGGTTCACCAGAAATTATCAAGATTATTGATGTTGAAAAACCTTCGCCAAAATCAAATGAGGTTTTAGTGAAAATTAAGGCTTCATCTGCAACAAGAGCAGATACAATGATGAGGCAAGGATCACCAACATTCGGAAGATTGTTTTTAGGTCTTTTTAAACCTAAGAACACGTCTCTAGGAACAGGGTTTTCTGGAGTAATTGAATCCATTGGTGATGAAGTTTCCAAATTTAAAATTGCTGATGCCGTATTAGGTGAAAAATTATTTAGTAATGGTTGTAATGCAGAGTATATATGTATTGCAGAAGATATGATAATTACACACAAGCCAATTAATATTTCACATCAAGAAGCAGCTCCAATTTGCGATGGTTTTTTAACCTCTTATAACTTCTTAAAAGACATTGCAAACATACAACAAGGACAACATGTTTTAGTAAATGGAGCTTCTGGTAGTTTGGGCAGTGCAGCAGTACAATTGGCTAAAGTAATGGGAGCTAAAGTGACAGGCGTTTGTAGTACTAAGAATATGGAGTTGGTCAAATCCTTAGGAGCTGATTTTGTGATCGACTATAAAAAGAACCATTTCTCAAAAAACACCAATATGTATGATGTCATCTATGATTCGGTAGGAAAAACCAATTATAGTATGTCCAAAAAAGCCTTAAAACCTAATGGAGTATTTATGACACCTGTTTTAAGCCTGAATGTCTTATGGTATTCAATTAGTAATTCAAAAAGAGTAAAGTTTGGGGCAACAGGTCTGAAAAAACCTGAAGATTTGAAACCGTTATTTTTAGAGCTAGTAACCTTTTTTAAGCAAAAAAAACTTAAAACGGTTATTGATAAAAGCTACGACTTATCAGAAATTATAGAAGCTCATCATTATCTCGAAACTGATCGAAAAGTGGGTAACATCGTCATCATCAATCAATAAGAATTCATCAATCAAAAAACGAACAATAACGAAAGCAATTAAAATGAAACTAGAAAGCCTAATGAAGAGAACTGGTGCGAACAAGGTTCATATTTAAATCTTAAAGGAAATGGAGGCATTTTATCAAGAGTAAGCGATTTACTATTATGAAGTAAAGCCATAAGGGATAATTCAGTACTTGATAAAAAATCAACATCAAAATATCTTTATCCTCATATTTTGGAATACAGTGATGAAATTCGTATCATGGATATGGTTGGGTAATTGAAAATATTGATTTAGAAGATAAGTTGGTATGGCACAATAGTGGAAGTGAAACGTTTGCATCGGATTTCATAAGAAACAAAATCAAAAGTAAAACCACAACGACTACATATTTCTTACTGATATAATCCGTCGTTTAAATTTATTCAAATGAAAATAGTAAAACGAATTTTAAAAATTGTCATCGCTCTCATCGGCTTACTTTTGCTGACAGGAATCATTACACTCTGGCTGGATTCATCAGGAACAAATTATCTCAAGATTAATAAGAATGAATCTCAATTTGGTAATTCTTATCTCATTAAGAACGTAAATATTATTCCAATGAACCAAGACACTGTTTTAGTTGACAAAATGGTGTATATAAAAGAAGGAATTATTAAAAAAATTGCAGATACTATTGAGGTCAATGGAATTCAAATTTTTAACGGGGAAGATAAGTATCTAACACCAGGACTTATCGATATGCATGTACATGTGTGGGATAGATATGAACTCGGACTTTATCTATCAAATGGTGTTACAGCAGTTAGAAATCTTTGGGGCATGCCAATGCATTTAAGAATTAAAGAAGATGCAATGGCAGACAATATTTTTTCACCAGCCTTTTTTACGACAGGACCAAAACTAACAGGCTCAGAATTCGTTGGTGATGACAATTTAAATCTAAGTAATCCGAGTGAGGCTAAAGAAAAGGTTATTTTATATAAAGACAGAGGTTACGATTTTATCAAAACATATTACGGATTGGATAAAGAAATTTTTGATGCCGTGATTGAACAAGCCAAAATTTCTGAAATTGATATCGTTGCTCACCCTTCTCAAAAAGTGGCATTTTCATATCATTTAAATCCCCAAATCAAATCTATTGAACATGCCGAAGAAATAGTGCAGCAACCGTTACAGTTTGATTTAGATGTCATTAAGTTGCAACCTATTATTGATTCCATTTCGCAATCCAAACACACGAGGTATAGTACTACAATTACTGTATTTAATAATATTTATCAAATGATGATGGATGATTCAATTTTAGATTCGGAATCATTGGAGTTTATGAATCCACTCATCTTAAAAGTAGATAGTGAAAATCAATTTAACCGTTGGTTTAATGCAAAGCAAGAAGATTCAACTACAGTTAGTAGAATAAAAAAACAACATGATTTTCATATTACCATTGTAAAAAAACTGCATGAAGCAGGTGTAACTATAGTTTGCGGAACGGATGCTGGTATTGGTGTTACCCTGCCGGGATTTTCAATTCATAAAGAACTGGCCTTTTACAAAGAGGCAGGCCTTTCTAATTATGAAATTTTGAAAACAGCTACTATAAACGCCTCCCAAACGCATTCCATGATGAGTCAACTTGGAACTGTTGAAGAGGGTAAGATTGCTAACTTATTATTAGTGGATGAAAACCCGCTTGTTACCTTATCTACACTTAAAAATCCAATCTGTGTTTTTGTGAAAGGACGAAAATTGAACAGAGAGACACTAGATTCTTTTAATGAAAAGGCAAAAAATCGAAAGAATTTGATGGCTTCGACGCTAAGATATTTGGAAAACTTAGCAATTGGCAAATGATTCCTTATTTTATTTGATATCATTTAATTCGTTTTAATGTTAAACCTCTCTTTTATGGCGTTATAGATAGTTTGTGTATTTTCTTTACTTTTCTAATTATAAAGTATGGATGAAAATTTTTATATCTTTTAACTAATAAGGTTTTAATCCCATAAGTGACCCCATTCCAAATCTTTTTCGTAAGATTTAAACTTGTCAATACCACCGCCTGGTGTAAATGTATATTCACCAAAATATATTTTATTATTTACCGAGTATAAATCTAATCGCACATAATCGAAAGGCTTGGAGAGTTTGGTGGCCAGTTTAACCATATCTTCAAAATTTTCTGGTTTTTTAACTTTAGAAGGGTCTTCGACTTCATTGAATATATAAGGATATTCTTGAATTTCCCATTTATCATCGAAAAAGGCTACTTTGGTATTTATAAATCTATCTATATAAACCCCCAAATAAATCTTATTTTTAAAACAATAAAATTTGTAATCTTTTGGTATGCTACCCTGTTCATCTAGAAGTAGCTCCTCTACAATAAGCCTTGGTTTAATTGCTTTATAATGCAACTCCATCCCCAGTAAATAATATTTGGTTTTAAGCCAGGCATCTGTAATTTTTTTTAGTTCTGTATAACTGTAATCCGCCTTGTTTTTTACTATGGCATTAAATCCGCTACCGTGATTTGCTTTTATTACAAAACTATTTGGAAGTTTCTTGTAAATCACTTCATTTAAACTCTCCATTTCAAAAAGCATAGGCACCAAATACTGTTCGCCAATGCATTCTCTAACATGCTTTCTCACGGCTATTTTATCAGATAAAAGAGTCATTTGTTTGGTGTATTTAAAACGTCTTTTAGCCATTCGCTCATTATGCGTCTTGGGGTTTTTAAAATTTGGGTTATATTTTAGGTTGGCTTTAAAACTTTGTTTTACATAAAACTCTGGATTAACTTTAGATAAAAAAACCTTAATTTGATGTCTTAAAAACGATTTCATGTAGTTTTTTATTAAATTTATATTCGATCTATTACTGCATTACTTTTATTATTATTTGAAAGTCCTTGAGAAAATCACAGCACACAGCATATAAATATCACTACAATAAATATAATGTTTTATTATAAAAATCCTTTATATTGTTTGGTGTTTATAGGATTTTAACTCTAAATTTATAAATAATCATTATTTATTAAAAATTATTGGAAACGTCGTATACTCTTAGCGTAGTCATTCCTATGTATAATGCCGAAGATTATATAGGCATTTGCTTAGATAGTCTTTTAAACCAAAACTTAAAGTTAGATTCTTACCAAATTATAGTTGTAAACGATGGCTCTAAAGATAATAGTAAAGCCATTGTAGAGGGGTACGTAAAAAAGTATTCTAATGTTATTCTCTACAATCAAAATAATTCTGGAAATGGTGCGGCTAGAAATAAAGGTATGGAATTGGTTAAAGGAAAATACCTGTATTTTTTAGATGCTGATGATTATATTGCGAGTGCTGTTTTAGATGAATTAGTATCCGTTTTAGAGAAAAAAAACTTAGATATTTTAGGTTTTAATTCGATTAATACAAGATCTTCTCATTTAAATACCTCTAAGACCGCTTTAAATATTCGTGCACTTGAAGATTACAAAGTTAAAACAGGTGTAAAATTTATTGCCGAACATAATTACAGAGCAGAGGTTTGGTGGTATATTATGAAAACAGATTTTTTTAGAAGTACGGGAGTTGTATTTTACGACCGTAAATTTGTGCAAGATTCGTATATAACCCCTACTATTTTTCTTAAAGCAGAACGCGTTTTATTTATACCCCATGATGTCCATAGATACCGACAAAATGATGATTCTATAACACACATAAAAGCACCCGCTCATATAAGAAAGCACATGAATGATTTAATTTTTGCAGTTAAAAAATTGGATGCATTAATACACAGCGTTAATGATGAGCCATGTGAAAACCGTTTAAAAAACAGGCAACAAGGCTATGTTTTTTTCTTTTTAATTCGATTTGCCAAGTCTGATATGAGTTTTAGAGCACTTCGCAGTATTTTAAGTGAACTTAAAGCGATTGAGGCCTACCCAATAAGGCATTTTATTGGAAAAGATTATCACGGGTTTAAATATAGAGTTTTAGTATTTGTTTTAAATCGTTCGTTTTTAAGAGCTATTTTTTTATACACTTATAGGTTTGCATATCAGCAGATTAATAAAAACGATAGACCTTAATTAATACCAAATTATCAATGTCATGTTGCATATAATTTGTTTTTTTTGCTCATATTTCGGTATAACATAAAACCATATGTCAGATTAAAAATATTATGATGCTGTCAATCCTTTTAAAATAAAGAACTTTGCACATTTTTTTAAATGTTACCTTGCTTATTTGAAACAATTATTAAGATTTAAAGGGCGTTTTTTGTTAATTAAAGTACTTTTGTTTATCAGTTAGTTAGAGTCAAGTCTTGATTCTTATGTCTATTAGCGAAGCGGTCTTATGTCTTTTATCGGATATTGATTACTTTCAAAATTAAAATTATAGATTTTCAAGTTTATCTATCTTTTCTAGAATTTCTGAACAACATAGCTCATAATCCTCAAAGTAGGTGCTATTATCAATAATATAATAGTTTTCTTGCTGTTATTGTGAAATGTAATCTTTTTTTGCCTTAAACTTCCGATAGGATTTATCTAACTCTTCACGTTTCTCTTCACTTGAAAGCCCTCGCCAATTAACGGGCCAGTCTTCTGTTCTTTCAGAAAGCCTAGAATAAACCGTATCGATATCACAATCAATAAAAATAAATAATGACTTGTTTATGTTCCATTTTGTGCTTTTTAAGTTTTTATAGAACAAGTCGAGACTCGCCGCGTTGCACTCGTCCATACCAATAGAAGACGCGTGTAAAAGGCCCTCATCTAAAACGAAAAGGCATTTATTATTGTACGTTTTCTTCAAATCATTAATAATTCTATAGTTTGAAAATATATCAAGTAAGTACATCGCTAGATTCGTTTTTGTTTTAAAAGGATATGGACTCGATACAAACAAACGCCATAGCGATTTTAGTAAATAAAAATCAATGACTTTAAGGTATTGTTTGATGATGTTTAACCGAATAAGATTTTTATTGGTTGTCGGTTTTTTAGTGTTTTTTATAAGATTTATATCATGCCTATTAAATAGCTTAACATCTTTTGATTTCAATTCCTTTTTGAGATAAGTGTAGAGTTTATCTGAAAAAAATGTTTTGCCTGATCCTGGTACTGCTATAAATTCTATTATCATCTATTGGATTTTTATACAAGATTTTTATAAAATTCCACCCAAGCATTCGATATATCCTCCGATGAAAAGTTATGTCTGGTATATTTTAAACCTTGCGCACCTAAAGTGCTTCTTAGGTTTTTATCGTTTGCTAATAACTTCATTTTATCATACAAATCATTCACGTTTTTAACTTTATGTCTCAATCCTGTTTCGTTATCCATAATCGTGTCAAGCAGGCCATAGGCGTCACTACATATTACTGGAATGCCACAAGCAGAGGCCTCTATAACACTCATTCCGAACCCTTCTCTATAACTAGGTAAACAAAAAACATCACAACTCTGATAGTACATTTCTGGAGTGTCTGTTTTACCAACAAAGTTAAAAAAGGCTTTGTCTTTAATAATTTCTTTCATGGCCTCAAGAGCGCCCTCATCAAAACCTGCAACCAATAAATAGGCGTTTTTATTTTCCAATCGAAGCTTATTAAAAGCTTTTGCCAATTCAATCACCCCTTTGTCTTCTGTGATTCGTCCAATAAACAGAAAAACAACCCAGTCATCCGAAATATTGAGCTGCTTTCTAAGCTCAGACCGCTTGATAACATTTGGAGCAAATCGATTTAAATCTACACCACAAATAGAACCCGCGCCTAAAACTTGGCCTTGATTAACTTTAAGAATCTTTTCTGAAATTAAAAAGTCTCTCTGAGAATTTCCATCCACTAAAATATGAGTAGACCAATTGGCGATAACTTGATCTAATTTTTTTAATAGGTATCTAAAAGCACCTTTTTTTGTCGCCCAAACTTGTCCGGTGAAAATATGTACTCTTATACCAACTCCAGCTAATTTACCCGCAATTGCGGCAGTTAAGCCCGCTTTTGGAGTTAGAGAATGAATGGCATCAAACGAGTTGCTTTTAAAATATTTATAGAGTTTATAAATACCATGGATATCTTTTGTCATGTTTATACTTCTCTGTATTGGGATGTTTTTAAAGCTTTTGTGTTCAAAATTATCCAATATAAGACTATTGGTATCATTTATGTTAGCTACCAGATGAATATGATAATATTTACTCAGCTTTTCTAAATGAACCTTTAGAAAAAAGAAAGAATAAGGGGAGGATACGATAAAACAGATGTTTTTTTTCATGTGTTTGTATTTATTGTTTTTCATCGGTCGCATGCAACATCCATTTAATCATTTCCTTGAGTCTCTAGTTTTAGCTATGGATGTTTCATAATTTCTTTTATCATACTTTATTTCAGAGCAACCCGAAATAGAGGATTTGTTATTCTAAACAGCCAAAAATGTTTTAAAAAAGTTCTTCTAAAAAGGTCTTTTTTTCCTTCTGGTAGTGCATAATTTACATGAAAAAGGTTTTCATTTTTCAACAGTCTTTTAACTTTTTTGATTTCTGCATAAGTCTTTTTATTTTTTATAAGTTGATAAAAAATAGTCACATTAATAAAGCACATTCGGTAACCAAAATATTGATTGTTTTTTGAGTTTTGCTCTGCTTTTTCGCTAAAAGACTTCGTAATTCGTAAAACTGTTATAAGATCATTAAGCATTTTTGCTTTTTTTTTGTCGCTTGTATTTCTTGTAATAGAATCTGGCGATTGCAAGTAATGAGCGCCAATGGTATCTACTGCCATGACGTTTTGAGCATGATAAAAGACACGTGTGTTAAACTCGAAATCTTCAATATAAATTTGTTCTAAAAATAAATTGTTATGTTCTAGTAAAAGTTTCCGTTTATATAATTTGTTACAAGCCGAATTCATGTATTTAAAGCGGTTGTAATAGTCTATACCTTCATAAATTTTACCATTACTATGCATCGCAACTTTGTATGTTGTGTTTCCGTTAGGCAATACGCCTTGACTGCCAAATTCTAAGATATCAAGTCTTTTACTTAAGGCCATATCAACTAAAAATTTAAAAGTATTTGGCAAGAGATAATCGTCTGCGTCTAGAAATAGTAAATATTCCCCTTTAGCATGTGTTATTCCCGTGTTTCTTGCGCCACCTAAACCCTTGTTTTTTTGACTTATTACTGTAATATTAGCGTGTATTTTTGACATATCTTTGGCGATATCGAGACTGTTATCGGGCGACTCATCATCTACCATAATAATTTCAAACTCATCTGTACTTAAACCTTGATTAAACGCAGACAGCACACATTTACGCAGGTATTGCGCTACATTAAACATGGGTATAATGATACTTAATTTAATCATTGTATATAATTATAGTATATAAACATAAAATAGGTAAACATGAAATACACAAAAAGTACTTTCCCGATAACAATGTGCTGCCTTTTAAAAAAATTCTCTTTCAGAAAGGGATAAATAATTACCAAAGGCATTAAAAACCACGATAAATAAGCAAAACGATTGGAGAAATTGGCTCTAATCACCAATATCCAAAAGGCATTTGCAGTTAAATAAATATTGAATAGCTGAATAAAAACGGGATCGTTGTATTTTCTTTTAAAAATGAAGTAAGCTCCACTAACTACGGCAAAAGCACTATAGAAAAGAAAGTCGTATCTAAAACTAGTATTGGCAAAAGCCTCATGTCTTTCCCCTGTTAAATAGCCACTTAATCTATCGTCTGCAAAACCAAGTTGTGCGAATAAATTCTCCCAAAAGTTACCTAAGGTTATCGATAGCGGTATGGCTAATAGCCAACCATACATATACCATTTTGGGTTTTTTACAAAAAGTGTTAATATGAAGGCTCCAGTAGGTAGAAGCATGGTTTTATGAAATAAGCACGCGAGTATTATAACGGGTATAAATACCGTTTTTTTATTGTGATAGGATAGGGCTAAGATAAACAAGGATGTCGCCATACCGTTTCTAATGCCATTTACCCCATAGGTCCAAAACGAAAAAGACACCACAAACATAAAAAAGGCATAAAACCAATATTTATAAAAAAATCGTTTTGAAGCAACATAAAGTGGTACGATATATATAATGGCGCATAAAAAGAAAAAAGCACTGGTAGAGAGAAAATAGGAACAGATTTTCATTAATCGATGAAAAAACAGGTCGTTCTTTATAGTTATTTCTCCACCCATAGCATAACTATCGTAAATGCGAGCATAAGTAATCATATCGACAAAATATTTCCCGCTAATGGGGCGTAAACCAATATATAATGTTAGAAAAATCAAGATAAAATATCCCATGAAGTTAGTGTATCTTATATTTTTCTCTTCATTTATTTGTAATATAAATGTATGAAACAGTGTGAATAAGGCAATACCCAAAGCACTATAAATATAAACTCTATAATAGTATTCTAAGGGTATAATTTCAATCATTGCGGTAAACCGTTTTACATTAAATATTTTTTTGATACGACCTCTACATCAAATTTATATAATAAATCTGTTCTCTTTTCGAATAATTGATCCTTTAATTTATTAGATTTCAGGGCGTATTCTAAAGCCTCAGCAAATTTTTCTTCTTCGGGTATATGTTGGGTTGTTTTGGGTATTCCTAATTGGCCTTTATATAAATTAGGGGTTATAATACCGGCATCGACGTGTACATTTTCTTCATTTACTTGTTTAGACTGCATGCTCATCAATTCCATAATGCCATCGGTACAATACGAGGATACCACAGGAACCCCAATAGCTATCGATTCTACAATAACATTTGGCGTGCCTTCATAATGAGAAGATAAGGCAAGAACATTAGCGTGTTTTAGATATTTATACGGATTATTTTTTCGGCCTAAAAAATGAATTTTATCATCTATGGCGTAGTTTACACCCAAAGATTTTACTTTTTCGATAACGTTCAAATTACCATCTCCAATAAAAATTAAATGACAGTCAATCTCTTTTTTTAATACCAAATTAAACGCATTAATAAGATGCCAAGGTGATTTTTGTATGGAAAGTCGCCCTATAAATAAAATAGTTTTTTTTGAGAATAAGGCTTTTTCTACTTCGTCGTTAATCGGTTCTTCAGAAAGCTCAAGTAATTTTTTTATGTTATGCGGATTGTAAATGACTTCAATTTTATTAGAAAACCGAAAACCACAATTTTTTATTAAATCGCGTTTAATATCATGACTAATACAAACTACTTTTTTAAAACGACCATATAAATTTTTGTAGCTAAACTTAATTAGTTTATTAAAGCTATTATTAGCATTTAACTCTACACTTTTTAAGGCGTGTATACTGCCAATTTTATTTTCTCTGGTGTAGCTTAAGGCACTAAAAATATTAGCCATATCTCCAAATGAAATTGAATCTGTTGCCTGTTCTTTTTTTAGTATTCGCCTTATTTTAAAAGGCGCGACTATATAAAATAAAGCTCTTTGCAAGATGTTTAATTCTGAAAAGTCCTTATCGCTCAGAAAATATTCATCATCATTAAAATGAATAATATCAGATTTAAGCTTAATCAATTTAATAGCTTTAACCTGATAACCTTTTAATTGATAATGGTTATAGAAAGTAAGTGCCAAGCGCTCCATTCCGCCAACACTTCCATAGGGCATTATCAATATAATTTTTTTCATATTATTGTTTTAAGCTTTTAAAAAGAGCATCCCATTTTTGCATTATTTTTTCGGGTACATAGTTTTGGGCTTTTACTTGGGCATTTTCACCCATGTCTTGTCTTAAACTTTGGTTTTCTATTAGTTTTATAATGGCGTCTGCAAAACTTTGTATATTACCGTTTTCTATTAAAATCCCATCTTTGTAGTCTGTAATAATATCTGAAGGGCCATAAGGACAATCGAAGGAAACACAGGGCAAGCCATAAGACATGGCCTCAATTAACACCATGCCAAAACCTTCGAAACGCGATGACATGGCATATATCGAGGCCTGCTCGTATTTATCTTCAATATTTTTTACGGGTTTATGAAAGTTTACGGTATCGCCAATACCCAAATTATTGGCCTGAGTTTGTAGTTTGAGATTTTCATCAATTTTTCCGTAAATCTCTAAGTTCCAATCTGGATGTTTTTTGTGAACAATATGCCAGCTTTTTAGTAAACGATCATAAGCTTTTTGATACGATTGTCTGCCAACAGCTAAAACAATTTTATGGTTTAATTTTGAGGTTATCTCTGTATTAAAAGGTAATGGGTTAGATATGACAAGAATGTTCTTTAAATCCCATTCTTTTAAATTTCCACGAGTAAGAACAACAAAGGCATCGTAGCGTTTGGCACCAAACAACATGAGTTTGTGTTTAATTTTTTGGGCAATTGAAGCGAAATAATTGTTTTTATCTTTTTTTTGCTCCACATGAATAGAAACATGCCGCTCGTAAACCATGGGGCAAGGTTTGTTTGTAAATAGAGGTACGTAAAAACCTTTCAAGCCATCATCGCAAACTAAAATAATATCTGGTTTAATTTTTTTAATAGTCTGTCGGATGCCTTTTATATATTGAAAAACGGATTTAAAAACAGTGCCTTTATAGGGGATATCGTGATAAATTAACTTGTCGCTAAAATCGTAAAATAGCGGTGTGTTGTTTTGATTGAGGGTTAAAATATGAACTTCGTAATTTAACGTATCGGCAAGGTAGCTCGCTTTGATTGAGAGGACTCGTTCTAAGCCAGCAGCACCAGAAATTTGATTGGTTATATACAATAGTTTCATAAAAAACAGTTTATTTTACAAAAGCTTTACAAGTTTCTTTAAGAGCTTCGGCAAGCTCATGATGTTTGCCCAAATTTTTAACCATAGTGTGTTTATCAATTTTTCCGTCGAGTTTAAAATTAGCCTTCCAATTACCGTCATCATCCACATCAATCCTATTAAATAACTCAATAATACCGTCAAACCTGCATGTATCGACAAACGAATTAAAACTGTTTAAAAAAATTACAGGCGTGCCCATGGCTAAACAGGGTAGGGCGCAGTGAATTCTTGAGGTTATAACCAATTTAGCTTTGGCGTATTTTTTTAGACAGGAATCGGCATATTCAAATTTTTCTTCTTCGGTTTGTTTTCCTGGCGGAAGTATTTGCGTTATGTAGTTGGCATTTTCCAGTAGTTCTTTATCAACAATTTTTTTTAGCTGATTTTTTATTTTCCCCAGTTTAAAAACATCGCCATTTAAAACACTTTTTACAAGGTGTTTTGGAGTTAAAGACACCTTTTCGAGCGTGGGGTAATTATAAAAAGGATCTACAATGTAAATGGCATCTTCTCTTTCTGAATCACTTACTTTATATTGATCTAAAGTTAAGGTGAGGCATCCCGTAAAATAGGCCTCGATGCCTTTATCTTTAAGGATCTTTACAGTATACTTATCTCTGCAGCCAATAGGTTGATGTTTTTTAAGATAATTAATACCTTTTTCACTTAGCATGTACGGTGCTGCAGTATTATTCATATGAAAGGACACAAACAAGGGCATGATGTCTTCGCTTGGTACCCAATGCATAATATTATGAGTAAACCAACCATTCATAATAAGTTTTGTTGGCTCGTTTTTGTATTCGCCTAGTTTTTCCCGATTTATCCATGTGTTAACAGTTGGTAAATATTGCTTGGCAGCTAAACTTTGAACGTAGTCGCCAACATTGTATTTCTCTTTACTTTCTTGGTATGTTAATAGGCCGTACTTCATAATTTTGAATATCTAATTTTTTTATAAAAAGCATATAATTTTGAAAACTTATTTCTAATAATAAATTTTCTAATGGCGAGTTTATTTACTTTTTCTTCGTTTTTATTTATAATTTTTTTTAGATCGAGCTGCGCGAATGTATGTAATAGAGCGCTTTCGCTTTCTTTATTGTCAATCACAAAAAAAGGCTTGTTTTCTTTGGCTTTTTCCTGTAAACACCACCATTCGTATTCTAAGCCTTTACTCATGGTTGTATTTTGATTAAAAATGGATAAAATTCGATGGTAAAAATTCTCGGGTATTTCAAGGCCTAGATTAATAGGATTTGTGTTGGTCATAATCGTGCCTAAAATGGTTCGAAGGCATTTAGCACATTTGTTACAATTGGCACCATGGCGTAACTCTGAATAGCAAACCCGGAGTTTTATTGATGTGTTGTTTGCGTTTATATAAGAGACTACGTTTTCAATTTTTTGGGTTCGTCTTAAATGATATCCATCGTGAATCACGCTACAGTTTGCCCATTTCATTTTCTCGTCAATATTTGGACTTGAGCCCCAGCCAAAGTCTACTTCATTTGTATTCGACGAACCTATTAATACCGTATCGAAATTTAATTTATAGCTTAAAGGTGCTAGCACGCCTAATAATGCCATGCCGTGTTGAATTTTGCCCCACCATCCTATGTCTACCAAGAGCTCTACATGGTAAGTGTAAAAATCTCTCACATTAGTTTCTATGTATTGAAGCCTATTTTTATTTACAATTTTTTCTTCGTTGTTAAAGCGCTTAAAGTCTGCCCAACGTTTTGTATCGTCTATTGCAATATCTGCCCCGTGTATGGAGATTAAATAGGGATTTAAACTGTAGTTTCTAGTATAAGATTCAAAAGAATCTAAACCACCACTAAATAACAGGGCAGAATCACCTCCTTTAATGTTGTTTTTAACTAAAGTGCTCGCTTTTAAAGCACCACCTAAGGTTTTATTGGGATGGTATTTTGTGAATTCTTCTTTCAAATTTGCTAAGGCCTTGTAAAAATTTTCATCGACTTCGTCTACAAAAACATCAAAACCTACAAACCAGGCTATAGGCATGATGTTAGATAGAAGAGGAATAACAGCAATACTCTTTGGGGTGGCACTAACATCGATATCATATTTAGAGTAATAAGAGTCATTTAAATTGAAATATTTAGATAGGGATTTACTAATACTGTAATCATAGCAAATTTTTTTACCCGACTCTTCAAATGTTATGGAATGTAGTTTAAAATGCTTCATAGCTAGTTGTTATGTTATTCTGCTGAATATTGCTGAAAATGAATTTTTAAACAAATCTTTTTCAAAATTAACCATACCAAAAAAGTATATTAAAACGCCGTATGTTAGGGTATAGGTCACTCCTTTTATGACGAAATTAATCCATCCAGATCCTGGAATTAAATTAATAAAAAAACTAATAAAAACAACAGCCAAAACGACTATTATTGTTTTATTTAATAAGCCTTTGAAAAATCTAGGTATGTTAAGACCGATAACATTATGATAATAAAAATTCATGACATTTTGCACAATAAGCCAACCGGAAATAGAACCAGAAATCATACCAATAGCGCCATAAGATCTTGCTAGGAAAGCTCCGGCAACGGTACCTATAAACATAAACGTTAAATACAAAATAGCTTTAAACGACAGTTTGTTTTTAGCTTCCAAAATAGAGTTGCCAAAACCTTGAACTAGAGGTAGGGTATAGGCTACCATAATCATTAATGCAATTAACCATGTTTCGTAGCTGCCTTGCTCACCTAACTCTGCACCAACCCAAAGCTGGACAAATTGTTTTCCAAAAAACACAAAAGCAACTAATATATACATGAGTATAATAAATGAAAGTCTTCCTATTTTAATCATCATAGAGGTTAACTCTTCTCCAGAAGCATTTCTCACCGACATTTGTGTTGCTCTTGGTAAAAAAACACTAGAAATGGCCGTAGAAAATGCGCCGTAATAGCTACCTAAAACAATACCAATTCCATAAATGGTTAAAACTTCGGGTGTGGCGATGCGGCCTAAAACCCAATGCCCAGATTTCCATTGAAAAAGACTAACTAATGCAAAAACAAATATCCAAGTCGAATAACTAAAAATGTGCTTTACAAATTTACCAGATAGTTGATGTAGTTTTATTTTTACCTTTAATTTTTTAAAAACAAAATAGGCTGTTGATGCGATAACGAGAATATTAAAAATAGATTCTACAATAACTAGTGCGATAGCCTTACCACCAAAAGATAGAATAGCTACCACTGTTAATGAGCGTAATACATAACGTATAATATTGAGTGTTTTAGGAAAAACAAAGGCTTCATAACCATTACAGATGCCAGTTAAAGCGCCGCCAGGGAGTCCTATTGCTAAGTTGAAAATTAGTATAATAAAAATAACCTTAGCTATTTCTAGTTCTGCTGAAGTCATTTGTGTAAAATAGGAGTCGATATAACCGTAAAACACCATGCCAAAAATAACCACGAGCGTCGATATTATACCGTATAATAGCATGGTTGTAGCAAGAAAATTTTCAAGTCCAATACGGTCTTTTTCCGCTTTATACTTTGCCACAAACCGCACCACGGTATTGTTTAGTCCGAAATCTAATAGCGAAATTGTTCCTACTAAAGCACCAATGGTTATATAGATACCATATTCAGATTTACCTAGATGATTCAAGATAAAAGGAGTCATTAACAAACCTATTATGTTTGTTAAAAAAATAGTAATATAATTTAGAATAGCTCCTTTTTTAAGTTGACTCAAAATATTTAATTTATTTATTATCTGAACGTTAGCAGACTATTTTCATGATATGAATTATTTTTATTTTCAATTCTTATTAGTTTTTCATGAGTTGATGGCAAACGCCGATTAAAAATAAAAATAGAGCGATCTATAAGAAACAAATATCATGTTGCTAAGTTTCTGTCCAGACCCTATTTACAATCTTCCATGCACAAACTCTTTTAAAACACTTTTAACATCGTATAGTACACCGTTTTTATTTAAAAACGATTTAAAATTTATCTCTAAAAACGCTCTATGTGCCACGGTGAGCACGATAGCGTCGAAGGTGTCTTTGGGCATTTGGGTAACCATATCTAATCCGTATTCACGCTTCACATCGTTAGGATTTGCCCAGGGGTCGTAGATACAAACATCTAGTCCATAACTTTGTAATTCTGTGATTACATCTACAGTTTTAGAGTTTCTAACATCTGGACAGTTTTCTTTAAAAGTAACCCCTAAAACCAGAACTTTAGAACCTTTAATTTTTAAGTCGTTTTGTACCATGAGTTTTATTACTTCCGATACAACATAATTGCCCATACTATCATTAACGCGGCGACCAGCTAATATGATTTCTGGATGATATCCAACCTCTTGTGCTTTTTGAGCTAAATAATATGGGTCTACACCAATACAATGCCCACCTACAAGACCTGGTTTAAAAGGTAAAAAGTTCCATTTTGTTCCTGCTGCTTTTAAAACTTCTTGGGTATCAATATCTAAAAGGTTAAAGATTTTTGCTAATTCATTTACAAAAGCTATGTTTATATCACGCTGTGAATTTTCTATAACTTTCGCTGCTTCGGCAACTTTTATAGAAGGAGCCAGATGTGTACCAGCTGTTATAACGCTAGCGTACAAAGCGTTTATTTTTTCTCCTGTTTCAAGATTAGAGCCAGAAGTTACTTTAAGTATTTTATCGACAGTATGCTTTTTATCTCCAGGATTTATGCGTTCTGGAGAATAGCCCACATGAAAATCTACGTTAAATTTTAAACCGCTTATTTTTTCTAGAATTGGCACGCATTCATCTTCTGTCGCGCCAGGGTAGACTGTAGATTCGTATATAACGATATCTCCTTTTTTTAAAACTTTTGCAACTGTTTCGCTGGATTGATATAGAGGTGTTAAATCGGGTCTATTGTTTTTATCAACGGGCGTAGGCACTGTTATTATATAATAGTTACAGTCACTTATAGCCTTTATATCAAACGAGCAAATTAGACCTTTGTTTTGGTTCGGTTTGGTTCTTAACACTTCCCGAAGTGTGCTTTCTTCAACCTCTAAAGTGCTGTCCTTTGCTTGATTTAATTCGTTTATTCTATTTTGGTTAATATCAAAACCAGTAACATGGTATTTGGTTGCAAAAAGACTTGCTAATGGCAAACCCACATACCCTAAACCAACAACTGCAATTTTAATGTTTTTCATTTATAAGTTTTAATAGTATTATTTTAAGTTCTCCCAATACCATTGTACTGCTTCTTTTAGGCCAGCACTCACATTGTATTTAGGGTTGTAATTTAATAAGGTTTTGGCCTTATCAATAGAGGCTAGAGAGTGGGGTATATCACCAATTCTGTTTTCGGTATGTTTAATTTCTATGTGGTTTATAGCATCGTCAAATTGCGCTAAATAGGTTTTTAACATGGTCGCTAATTCAATTAATGTTGTGCGTTCGCCGCAAGCCACATTATAAACTGTATTTAAGGCATTAACATTATTAGTTGTAAGTGCATTCATGTTGATTTGAATCACATTATCTATATAAGTAAAGTCTCTTGAATAGCTGCCGTCTCCATTTATAACAGGAGATTCATGCCTAATAAATTGTTGCACAAATTTTGGAATTACCGCTGCATAAGCGCCACTGGGATCTTGTCTTTTTCCAAATACATTAAAGTATCGCAATCCTATAGTATCTAAATTATAAGTCTTTTTAAAAATATCGGCGTACAATTCATTTACATATTTTGTAATGGCATAAGGCGACAGGGGGTTTCCTATAGTGTCTTCTACTTTAGGTAAAGCCTCATGATCGCCATAGGTAGAAGAACTTGCCGCATACACAAACCGTTTAACGCCTGCATCTCTTGCGGCCACCAACATATTTAAAAAGCCAGATACGTTTACAGCATTTGTGGTAATGGGATCTTTTATAGACCTGGGTACAGAACCTAATGCAGCTTGATGCAATATAAAATCTACACCATGGCAGGCTGTATGGCAATCTTCTAAACGCCGAATGTCGCCTTCAATTAATTTAAAATTAGAATTTTTAAGGAAAGGTGCTACATTTTCTCTTTTTCCAGTAGCAAAGTTGTCTAAGCACACAACTTTTATATTGTAACCTAATAAAGTTTCACATAGGTTGGAGCCAATAAATCCTGCACCGCCAGTAACTAGCACTTGTTTTCCTTCTAATTTCTTTAATTGAGCAGTCATTTGTATGGGGTATTTTAATTTATTTTGAGCTTTACAAATATGATTAAAATAAACCAAACCTACTTAGTTATTTACTTCAAGGTGGTGTTTTTTTCGATGAACTCCATTTTCTAATTAGATATTGTCATTTTTAAAGTGAATTCTAGTCAAAATTATCGTTTTGGTCAAATCGATAAAATGTAATGTTTTATCGCCAACCAGATTGCGCTTTGGTAGTTGAGCGACTATTGTTACTGTATAACGAATTAGTGATTTAGTTTATTTGTTAATTTAAATTAATTAGTAGATTTATATTGATAAAAATAGAATTATTTAACACTAATCAGTAAAAAAATGCAATTTAAAATGAATTTTATTTTTTTCTGTCGATGGATTAAAGTTTAATTATCCGTGGTATAGTAACCCTAAAAACTACAGATTTTATTGTAAAGATTTGGAATGTTTTGAATGTAAATTGATTTTTTTTTGTCCACAAGAAAACATGACGCCTCCAGTCTTATTACAGAACGAATAATTTAATAGATACCTACAAACGTATGTCTAGTAACACAAAAATATATTTATCATCACCTCACATGGGTGGCGCAGAATTAAAATTCATAAATCAAGCTTTTGACACTAATTGGATAGCGCCCTTAGGACCAAATGTAAATGGTTTTGAGGAGGATTTAAAACGTTTTTTAGGTGGTGAAAATGAAGTTACTGCTTTAAATTCTGGGACTTCAGCCATACATGTTGCTTTACAGTTGCTGGGGGTTTCAAATGGAGACGAGGTGCTATGCCAAAGTTTTACATTTTCAGCCTCGGCTAATCCAATTGTTTATCAAGGTGCCAGACCAGTTTTTATCGATAGTGAGCTTGATACTTGGAATATGTCTCCAGAATTACTTGAAATTGCTATTAAAGATCGCATTGCGAAATATAAAAAACCCAAAGCGATTGTAGCAGTTCACATTTATGGTATACCTTTTAAAGCGAACGAAATAAATGCCATTGCCAAAAAATATGAAATCCCAGTAGTTGAAGATAGTGCCGAAGCTTTTGGGAGCACATATTTTGATAAGGCTTGTGGCACATTATCCGATGTTGGTGTTTTATCGTTTAACGGCAATAAAATTATAACAACTTCGGGTGGAGGTGCGCTGGTGGTTAAAAACTTAAAGCTGAAGAATAAAGCTGTTTTTTTAGCAACCCAAGCACGAGATAATGCGCCGCACTACGAGCATTCTTCCATTGGATTTAATTATCGATTAAGCAATGTCCTGGCGGGCATTGGAAGAGGGCAGATGGAGGTTATTGAAGATCGCGTAGCATCGAGAAGAAATAATTATAATTTTTATAAATCTAACTTATCAAAATATAAATCTATTCAATTTCTAGAAGAGCCAGAAGGTGTGTTTTCAAATCGGTGGATGACTTGTATAAATACAGAGTCTTACGAGATGCGCGAGTCTATAAGATTAAATTTACAAGACAATGAAATAGAATCCAGACCCTTGTGGAAACCCATGCACTTGCAGGCAGTTTTTAAAGATTGTTTAGCCTTTACAGACGGTACTTCAGAGCGCTTGTTTAACAACGGACTGTGTTTGCCAAGTGGTTCAAATTTAACGCCAGAAGATTTACAAAGAGTTTTAAGTGTAATTTTAAAAACCCAAAACCAATGATGACAAATTACTTCAATTATTATTCACAGAAATCTGCATCAAAATGGTTGATTTTAGCCATTGATTTATGCATTGTATTGTTAACGTTTTTTGCAACCTATTTCATTCGGTTTAATTTTACTTTAAACTTTGACATTGATCAATTCTTATATCAAATACCTTTCTTATTTGTTATTGCCTTAGTAAGCTTTTTAATTGTTGGTCCCTTTAAAAGTGTAATTAGACATACGGGATTTACAGATATTGTAAACCTATTTAAAGCTACTGCTCTCATGTCGTTTTTAGCGGTGGCATTTATTTTGTTTAACCGATTAACAAATCTAATTCCGAAATTTACAATACCGCTATCTATAATAGTAATACATGCACTTCTTAGTTTTGTCGCACTTAGCTCAAGCAGATTATTATTTAAAATGTTGTATAGGTTTTTAAAATGTAAATTAGCAACTTCTAAGCGCATTCTTATTTATGGTGCTGGAGACTCGGGTATTATTACTTATAACGCCTTAGTGAGCGATTTAAGAGCGCGAATTAGTGTGGTTGGTTTTATTGATGATGATGAAAATAAGAACGGAAAATCTATCAATGGTATCCCTATTTTTCTAAGGAAAAAAGTTACTAAAAATTACGTTAAAGCCAATTCTATTAACGAGATTGTGGTAGCCACACAGGCCATAGACTCAATTAACTTATTGAACCTATTAGACAATTTAACCGATTTAAATGTTAAAGTGACAAAAGTGCCACCAATTGAAAAATGGATTAATGGTGAATTAAGAGCTAATCAAATAAAACAAGTTCAAATTGAAGACTTACTCGATAGAGCTCCCATTGAGATAAACAATCCGAATTTATTAAATGAATTTAGAGGTCAAACCATTTTAGTCACAGGGGCAGCTGGATCCATTGGTAGTGAATTGGTTAAGCAATTGTCTAATTTTGAAGCAAAAAAACTAATTCTTCTCGATCAAGCGGAGTCTGCTTTGTACGATTTGCAACAAGATTTAAAACTAAACGGAAAAAACAATTTTATCGCTATTGTTGCCGATATAAGAGATGGCTTAAGAGTTGATGGTATTTTTCAAAACCATAAACCAACCATGGTTTTTCATGCGGCTGCTTATAAGCATGTGCCACTCATGGAGCAATCTCCTTACGAGGCCATAAAAATAAATGTGAATGGTACTAAAATACTAGCAGACACAGCATCGCGTTATCATGTTAAAAAATTTGTATTTGTATCTACAGATAAAGCGGTTAATCCTACAAGTGTTATGGGAGCTACTAAACGCATGGCCGAAATGTACATTAGTTGCCTTCAAAAAGAAAGTAAAACCAAATTTATTACAACAAGATTTGGAAACGTACTGGGGTCTAACGGTTCTGTAATCCCATTGTTTAGAAAGCAAATTGAAAATAACGGTCCTTTAACCTTAACCCATAAAGATATCACACGCTATTTTATGACTATTCCAGAAGCCTCGCAATTAGTTTTAGAAGCTGGTACTATGGGTAAAGGAGGAGAAATATTTATTTTCGATATGGGAGATTCTGTAAAAATTTTCGATCTTGCTAAGAATATGATTAATTTATCTGGATTGAGATATCCTGAAGATATAGATATTAAAATTACGGGCTTGCGTCCTGGAGAGAAACTTTATGAAGAATTATTAGCAAATGGAGAGAACACTTTGCCTACGTATCATAAGAAAATACTAATTAGTAAAACTAGAAAAATAAATTATCGTAACTTAAAGTCGCAAATTGAGTCTTTATGTATCACGAACCGCTTCCAAAGCGACGCTATTGTGTTGAAAATGAAAGCGTTAATTCCAGAATACATGTCTAATAACTCGTATTTCGAAAAATTCGATAAAAAAGCACAAGTATCTAATAAAATACAAAGATTGTTGGGAGGTAATGAAGAAAAAGAATACGGTATTTTGTAAAATAGTATCTAAACAAATTGTAGCAGCTTATGAAAAAAAATATTTTCACCCCCAAAGTTTCGGTTTTATGTATTTTGTTTTTAGTTTTTTTTAGTTCATGTAAAACAAAGCAAGACATTGTGTATTTTCAAAACGCTAAAAATTTTGAAACGATTACCGATGTAGAAACCTTTAGAGCAAAACTAAAAGTTGGAGACATTCTTAGTATTTATGTTTCTGTTTTTAGTGCTGGAGATGTCGATCCTGCAGAACCGTATAATATAAAAATTCAAACCGGGCCAGGTCAAGGTCAGTTAATAGATTATTTAATAGATGCAGATGGCAATATAGATTTTCCTGTTTTGGGTAAAATCAAATTACTAGGGTTATCTATTGAAGAAGCCAAAACACTATTTAAACAAAAATTTGAGGAAGCCGAGCTACTTAACGATCCTGTTATAATAATGCGTGTTTTAAATTTTAGAATAACAGTGGCTGGAGAGGTAAATAATCCAGGGGTTTATCAAGTAAGTGGTGAACGAGTTTCTATTATAGAAGCCATAGGTATGGCTGGCGATTTAACGATTAAAGGGCGTCGAGATAATGTTATGGTTGTTAGAAATACCAACGGCACAAAAACCATTACTTACATAGACTTAACAACCAAAGAAGTCTTTAATTCTCCGGTGTATTATTTAACTCAAAATGATATTGTTTATGTAGAACCTAACAATTCTGCGGTTAGTGGAGCATCTGGAGATTTAAGGATTGGTACTATTATTAGTATTACATCGTTTATTTTAACAACAGCACTTATTTTTGTAACAAGAAATTAATTTTATGATTACAAATGATAATAAAACAACAAACACCGTTGGACCGGAGTCATTTAATTTAAAGAAAACCATCTCAAAATACACCAAGCAGTGGAAATGGTTTTTGTTAAGCCTTTTTTTATGCCTTAGTTTCTCTTTTTTCTATTTAAGGTATACTTCACCAAAATTCGCTGCCTATTCTAAAATAATGATTTTAGATGATGCAGAAAGCAGCTCTGGTATAGATGTTTTTAAGGATTTATCTATTTTTTCTGAAAAAGAAGAAGCTGCTATAGAAGATGAAATTCAAGTAATCACTTCAAGAAGTTTCATGCAAAATATTGTAAAAACCTTAAAACTAAATGTACAATATTTTACAAAGGGAAGAATTTATGAATCTGAGTTGTATAAAAAACCACCCATAATCATTAATTTTATTGCTTCAGATTCTGTAATAAATAAGGTCAATTTCAATTTCTATATAAATATAACCTCAGATAGTAATTTTAATTATCAGGTTTTAGAAGACGACCCTCCAAAGAAAATTATTTTTGGCGAAAACATCCCAACTTTTTTTAATGGTATGATTATTACGCCTAGCCCATATTTAAATAATTATATTGGCAAAACTATTCGCGTAAAAATTACTCCTATTGAGCGTGTTTCGGCACAATTAAAGAATAAAATCTCTATAGTACCCGCCGCAAGATCCTCAAAAGTACTCACTGTAAGCATTGTAGATCCTGTTAAAGAGAAAGCTATGGATGTTTTAAATCATTTAATAGATGAGTACAACACGTCAACTTTAGAAAAAAAGAACATTAAATCTATAAATACCGCTAAATTAATTGACGATCGTGTTGAATTAATAGCACAAGATTTAGTTAGTGTAGATAGCAGTATTGTAAGGTTTAAAACCGGTAATAAAGTGACTGATGTGACGTCTGAAGCTGGTATGTTTTTATCATCTAGTGCACAAAACGAACAACAATTAGATGCCACACGTACCCAACTGCGTTTGCTTAGTTCGGTTAGTGAGTCTTTAACCGATGACTCTTATCATTCAATACCATCAAATTTGGGTTCTGGAGACCCTTCAATTGCGGCTTTAACCGCTAAATACAATGAGTTAGTTCAGCGTCGAAATGCGCTTTTGCAGAATGGTGCTGGAAAAAAAAACCAAATGGTGGCACAGTTTGAGAAATCTATAAATAGCATCAAACAGGATTTAAAAAATAGTGTAGAGAACTCTAAGAAGTCTTTTGGAATACAGATATCTAGTTTAGAAAATCAATCGAGTAGAATTAATTCCAGAATTTATTCAGTTCCTGGACAACAAAGTAAATTAAGATCTATTGAGCGTAAACGAGGTATAAAAGAGTCTATTTATTTATACCTTTTAGAAAAAAGGGAAGAAGCCATAATTTCTCAAACCGCGACATCACCAAATTTAAAGGTTATCGATAGGCCTTACGCACTAGACGGCCAAGTCTCTCCAAATGCCAGAATGGTGTATTTTGGAGCTTTATTTATTGGATTGTTTATACCCTTTTCCATCATTTATGTTTCAGATTTATTAGATACCAAAATCCATAATAAAGAAGATTTAGAAAAAGAAATAAGAAACATTCCTATTCTTGGAGAAATTCCAGAAGTGAAGTCTAAAAATGTTTTAGTAGAGAGAAACGACCGTTCCATTTTGTCTGAGTCTTTTAGAATTATTAGAACGAATTTTGAATATATAAAACGCGGTCGAAAGTTAGTTAATAACAAAAACATAATTTTTATTACCTCTACCATAAATGGTGAAGGGAAATCTTTTTTCAGTATGAATATGGCTTTAACACTTGCCAATACAAATAAAAGTGTCTTGTTAGTTGGTGCCGATATTAGAAACCCTAAACTGCTTTTAGGTTTAAGCAGTCAGAATAAAAACAAAATTACAAAACGTGGACTAACAGATTATCTAGTTGATGAGAGTGTTTTGCCAAATGACTTTATTAATACCTATGAAATTAAAGGTAATAAATTAGATATTCTATTATCGGGTAAGGTGCCACCTAATCCAGCCGAAATATTAATGAGCGATAGGATGAAAACACTTTTTGATACCGTCTCTAAGCAGTATGATTATGTCATTGTCGATACCGCACCCGCCATGTTGGTAACCGACACCTTATTATTTAGCCAAAATGCGGGATTCACTATTTATTTAACACGAGCAAATTATACCGAAAAAAGAATTTTAAATTTTGCCAAAGAGCTACATAGTGAAAATAAACTTAACGGTATGATGCTTGTTGTTAACGATGTTAAAAAATCTAATTTTGGATATGGCGCCAAATATGGCTACTATAGCGATCAGAAAAAAGGTTTTTTAAAACAAATATTTACTAATAAGTCCACATAACATTCAATGATTCTCTTGTTTTATTTTATCGATTTTAAGAGATGTAACTTAAATTAATGTTTGTTTTCTAAATAAAACAGTATCTGAGATGTAGAGCAGAAGGGATATTTTTAAAATGTGTTTATACCTTCTTATTCAAGATTGTTATTTTATTATTTCTACTTCAAATAACTTATCCCATAGTTTTCCAGTAACAAATAAAGTTTCAGTTTTGGTATTGAAAGCAAGACCATTTAAAACATCCAATTTGGGGTGCTGGGTAACCTTTTTGCGTAGGGGAGAAAAGTCTACAACACCAACAACGGCACCATTTACCGGATTTATAATGGCAACACCGTTTTTGCCATAAATATTGGCGTAAATATAGCCGTCTATCCATTCTAACTCATTAATACGTCCAATTTTACCTTTATTGGTAAAGACTTGAATGTAATCTTGTTCTTCCAAGGTTTCAGGATTTAAAGTCCATATTTTCTCGGTACCATCGCTCTTAAAAATTGTTTCACCGTCGTTACATAAACCCCAGCCTTCTTTACTGGCGCCGTATTTAAAGGTGCTTAAGCGCTCTAAACGCTCTAAATCGTAAACAAAACCTGTATTTTCTTGCCAGGTTAATTGGTATAATTTACCATTTAAAATGGTTAAGCCTTCACCAAAATACTCATCAGATAAATTTATATTCTTTAAAACTTCACCGGTCTTGTAAACAATTTTTCTAAGTTTCGATTCTTTATACTGTCCTGTACTTTCGTAAATGAAATCTTCGTAAAATTCCAACCCTTGCGTGTACGAAGTAATATCATGTGGGTATTCGTTTATAATATTAAAAGTATATATTTTTGGCGCTTCATTATTTAAGATGGTAACACTTGTTTTGGCCTTTTGAGTTTCATCTTTTAAATAAATGGTGGCTTCAATTTCATGTTTTCCTAATTTATGATTAATTAAGATATGATTCTTCTCGATTTTTTCCCCATTTAAAGTATAAGACACAGAGTCGATGGTGTAGCTCTTTTTGTTTATTATCGTTAAATTTAGAGTATCAGATATTGAAAGATTACCCTTTAAAGCATTTGTTTTAATAGCGAAATCGTTTTTTTTCTGACTAGAACTTGATCCACAAGAAGTAATGATAAGACTTAAAAATATGATTGTGAATGATTTGTAGATACTCATGATAGGTTTAAATTTTCGAGCAAGATATTTATTTAAAAACATTTTAAAAAATTATTGCAGAGATTTTAAAAGATTGTATATTTGCACCGGCAAGTCCTACACAACCAGCTCCTGTTGAATCCTCCAGGGCGGGAACGCAGCAAAGGTAGATGGTCGTAGCGGTGTGATGTAGGTAGCTTGCCTTTTTTTTGAAGTCATAATCAATTTAAAACAATTGATTTTTAATATAGAAAAGATTTATTGGTTGTTACTAGTAAATCTTTTTTCGTTTACAAGTGTTTTGTCATTTTCATTATTAAATTTAAGTTTTAATTACTAACTCATTTTTATGTCTAAAGTTGTTTTAATAACTGGTGGCTCCTCAGGAATAGGAAAGTCGGTTGGGGAGTATTTAACCCAAAAAGGATTTACAGTTTATGGAACCAGCCGAAATCCAGAACAATACAAAAACAGTATGTTTCCCATACTCAGATTAGATGTTAAGAACAAGGACAGCATTACAGAAACTGTGAGTTATATTATTAAAAAAGAGGGGAAATTAAATGTTGTTGTCAATAATGCAGGGGCTGGAATTACTGGACCCATAGAGGAAATTCCAGAAACTGAGATTAAAGCAAATTTCGACACTAATTTTTTTGGACCTATCAATGTGATTAAAGCCATTTTACCACAAATGCGTAAACAGCAATCGGGCTTAATAATTAATGTAACCTCTATTGCGGGATATATGGGGTTACCTTATCGCGGAATTTACAGTGCAAGTAAAGGCGCTTTAGAGCTTTTAACAGAGGCCTTTAGAATGGAGTTAAAAGCTTTTAATATTAATATGACTAATGTGGCTCCTGGTGATTTTGCTACCAATATCGCAGCAGGTAGGTATCACGCTCCTTTACTAGACGATTCTCCTTATAAAAAAACCTATGGCAAGACTTTAGAATTAATGAATGAACATGTGGATGCTGGTAGTAATCCCAATATGATGGCAGAAGCCATTTTTAAGATTATAAACACTAAAAATCCTAAAGTTCATTACAAAATAGGGGAGTTTATGCAAAAATTCTCTATCGTGCTCAAAAGAATTCTACCCGACAAGCTTTACGAGAAGCTTCTTATGAAGCATTACAAGTTGTAATATCTTTCTATAGCGTTAAACATATCTTTCTACTTTTTAAAAATTAAATGTTAAAGCTTCATTAATTTTAGGGGTTCAACATGGAATTGGTCTGAAAGTCATCTAAATTTGTTATATCTTAAACTACAAAATAAATTTCGATGAGTAAACAACCACTATTAACACCTTATACAAATAACCTTAATTTAAAAAATAGAGTTGTTATGGCACCCATGACTCGCAGTAGAGCCAATAATGACGGGAATGTGCCTACAAACGATTTACACGGCCTTTACTACGAACAACGCGCATCTGCAGGGTTAATTATTACCGAGGGCTCTCAAGTATCTAAACGTGCCGTTGGTTATATTCATACCCCAGGTATATATTCAGATGCTCAAGTTGAAGGCTGGAAAAAAGTTACAAAACGAGTACACGATAACGGAGGTAAAATTTTTATTCAGCTATGGCATGTTGGACGCATTTCTCATCCCGATTTTCATAACGGGGCATTGCCCTTATCGGCTTCAGCTATAAATCCAAACGCCAAATCTTTTACCCCACAAGGATTTAAAGACACTGTGACGCCCAAAGAAATGACTGTAAATGACATAAAAACTACGGTTAAAGATTTTCAAAAAGCCGCAGAAAACGCCATAAAAGCTGGTTTTGACGGTGTTGAAATTCATTCCTCAAACGGGTATTTGTTCCATCAGTTTTTTAGTGATTGTTCTAATAAAAGAACAGATGATTATGGCGGATCAGTAGAAAATAAAACCCGTTTCCTTTTCGAAGTCCTTGAGGCGGTTAAACAAGTTGTTTCAGAGGAAAAAATTGGTTTGCGCTTTAACCCATCTTTACATGGTTTGTTTGGAATCACGGTAAATGAAAACACCATTCCAACTTTTGAATATATGGTTAAAAGGTTAAACGATTATAATTTGGCCTACCTGCACCTTTCTGAGCCCTTTACAGACGTTTCTGAGGTGCCCTATGCCGTTACAGAAATCGCTAAACATTTTCGTCCTTTGTATAATGGTACTCTCATGATTAACGGAGATTTTGATCAAGAAAAAGGAAATAAAATTTTAGAAGATGGTTATGCCGATTTAGTCGCCTATGGAAAACCCTACATATCTAACCCCGATTTAGTAGAGCGTTTTGAGAATAATTTAAAACTATCAGAATGGGATCAAGAAACCTTCTACACCACAGGATCAAAGGGATATACCGATTATCCCATGGCCTTGGAGTACAGTAAAGAATAAACTCGTAAATTGAAATAGCGTATTAAATTTAAAACATATAATCATGAAATTCACAAGAAAAGCAAGTGCAGAGTGGAAAGGTAGCGGCAAAGACGGTAAAGGCAATCTAACTACAGGAAGTAAAGTTCTAGAGAAAACATCATATTCCTTTCATACTAGATTTGAAGACGGAGAGAAAGGCACAAACCCAGAAGAGTTGGTAGGAGCAGCCCATGCAGGTTGTTTTGCCATGCAGTTAAGCTTCTTGTTAAACGAAGAAGGTTTTACTGCCACAACATTACAGGTAGATGCCTCGGTTGATTTCCAAGATGGAGCGATTACAAAAATTCGATTGAATCTAGAGGGCGTTGTACCAAATATTGAGTCGACACAGTTTAATGAAATAGCTCAAAAAGCCAAAGAAGTTTGCCCAATTTCCAAACTATTAAGCACAGAAATTGAGTTAAATGTTCTTTTAAAAACTTTATAATGGTTGTAATGGTATTTTCTATTATGCTCTTAAGACAGTATTTATAGGCCAATCTAGCGTTAAGACTTGCGAAAAACACAAAAATAGTTAAGACTTTTTAAAATTTTTTAAAAGATTTTTAATTTTTATAGTGTTTTATGATTTATTTGGCGTTAGCTTTGCGCATTCAAATATTAATTACAATTACATTATTATGAACAAAGGAACAGTAAAATTTTTCAACGACACAAAAGGATTTGGTTTTATCACTGAAGAAGGTGTAGACAAAGATCATTTTGTACACATTTCAGGATTAGTTGACGAAATTCGTGAAGGTGACCAAGTTGAATTTGATTTACAAGAAGGAAACAAAGGATTAAATGCAGTAAACGTAAAAGTTATCTAAATTTATATATTTTCAAGTTTTTAAAAAAAGTCTATCACTAGTGTGGTAGACTTTTTTTGTATGGTAAGTAAAAATTTGGTCAAAATAATTTTAAGGTGTTCATGCTTTTCTAGTTTTTTCTGCCGATTTGTACATTAAATTTGGCGATATTCAACTTGTTTTGTTATCAGATTATAAATAAAAGCTTTAAATTTGATTAAATCTATAATACATGCAAGATTTAAAAATATCATTAAAAAAGCCATCTTTTCCAATCTCAGAACAATTAGATGCTTACCTAACACGGTATAATAGAAATATAGAAATTCCTATTTTCTATGATGACTTACTGCGTTTTCAGGGGTCTATTGTTGTGTACGACAAGGATGATAACGATACTTTGTGGATTCGTGTGTATTACAATGATTTTGAGCGAGAAGAAATAGATTTATCCCTAAAAAAAGTTTACACCATCTTACACTCTGATGGTAATGAGGATACCATTCCGTTTTTAAATGTAGACTCAATCGATTTTTGCACTTTTGGAAATTCAAAACCCTTTAGAGTGAAGGTGAGAAATATTTTGAACGATAATTACACGTATTTCTACGTAAAAACTGCAGATGCCTCGCGTATATATGGTTTAGAGTTAGAGCACATGTTATCTCCCTATAATTTGAATTTTCTCGTCTATAAAAACACTTTAATTGAAGAGCATATTGCGGGAATACCGGGCGATGAGTTTATTGAAAAAATGTTACCCAATTGCAGTAAATCTGAAAAATCTCAAATCGCCAAAGAGTTCGTTAAATTTAACGAGCGCTGTATGATTAGACTCTTAGGTGATATGCGATCTTATAATTACGTTATTGTGCCCACACACGATTTCGATCATGTGGTTTACAAAATTAGAGCCATAGATTTCGACCAACAATGTTACGAGGGAAAATTTAATATCTACAGACCACAATTTTTTAAAGAAAATTATAAGATGGTCGAATTGGTATCGAAAACTTTCCAAAAACTCTCGATAGACCAATATAAAATTGAAGAGCGTTCTATTTTAGTAAAACGTTTAAAAAGTTATCATGTAAGAGTAGATAAGCTTTTAGATTGCATGGTTAACGATTCTATCTCTACAGAAGAAAACATCGAGCAACTTAAAATGACGATTTTCGAATACACTCAAGATATTAAGTTTAAGCGGGCCAGAAATATGGGCGAAATCCTTAAAGCAGCTTTAGAGTTTATGGTTCGCAACTACGACGATGTAAGCCTTAATAGATTAAAGCTTAAAGGTTAATTCCAATTTTCATCAAAATCTAAATTATCGTAATCGTCCAGATCTAGGCCGTCCTCAAATTCATCAAAATTATTCTCTTGATCTGCTTCAAATAATTTTTCTGGAGCTTGATCTGGCACCTGTCCTTGAACAAACAACAGGTTGGGGTAGTCGTGTCCCTCGGTTTCTTCAACAATTTCTGCAAGTTCAACGTAAAAAGTCCACAAGCTTAAAAAATCGTAAACATAAATTAGTTTAGTTTGCTCGCGGTGCACAACGCTATCAAGACTAGTTTCATGCATTAAACGCGCAGAACCATTTTCACTTAAATCGAATAAAGAAATTTCTTCACCTTGTTCCCAAAGATCGTTACTTAAATAAAACGATGCCATCTCAGAGCCGTCAAAACCAAAAGATTGCGTGATTATGTTGTGCAAATCCTCAAGTGTATCGGTTTGTTTAATTTCTAAATCACGAAAAATATCATCTTTGGTGTCATTATCAAGTATAACTCTAAATCTGTAAATCATAGCATTATTAAAATTTATTCTTAAAGGAATAGTTATTTTCTTTTTCCTATTTGTAAGGTAGCTCGGGCAGTCTGTAATTTCATAACATATCTAAAAAGCATGCTGCTTTGGCAGTATTAAAATAGGTTTGCAAAGGTAGGTTTTTTTGTATTATTTACTAAAACGATGCAAGGTAAATGTCATCGCACTCAATAAGAAAAAAGCACCGATTTGATGCGCTATCCCCAGCCAAAGCGGAACAGCATACAAAATGGTTAAAACGCCCAATAGAAATTGAAAACCTACTAAGATTAATAAGGCGTTAATACTTTTTGTTTGAAGTCTTGTAAGCTCCATTTTTCGTGCTTTTAACCATAATATTACAATAGAAACAACCACAATATAGGCTAAAATTCTGTGAACAAATTGAATACCACTAGGGTTCTCAATAAGGTTTTTATAAAACGGATCGAGAATATGAACGGTGTAATGCATAAATTTGCCTTCGTTCATTAATGGCCAGTGATTATGTATCAAGCCCGCTTTTAGGCCAGCAACAAAAGCTCCATAAACAATTTGCACAATAAGAATAAGGTAGCTCACAATAATAAGGTTTCTAAATCTAATATTTCGAGGTTTATTTTTAGGGTAAATTAAATCGAGAGCAACCCATAATGTCGCGGCAAAAGTTAGAAACGCCGTGGTTAGGTGTGCCGCTAATCTGTAGTGACTAACATGGGGGATGTCTACTAAACCACTTTTAACCATATACCAACCTAAGAAGCCTTGAAAGGCACCAAGTACTAATAAAACCAAACACTTTTTAATTGTCTGTTTTGTAAGTTTTTTAGTGACCAGAAAGTAAATAAAAGGAATAATAAATACCAAACCAATTAGCCTGCCTAAAACTCTATGTAACCACTCCCAGAAATAAATACTCTTAAAGTCTTCGAGCGTAAAATGAGAGTGTAATTTTTGATATTCAGGGTATTGTTTATACAATTCGAAAGCGTCTTGCCACTCGGCGTCATTTAATGGGGGAATAGTTCCGGTTATTAGTTTGTAGTTAGACATAGATAATCCAGAATCGGTAAGTCTAGTAATGCCACCTACTAAAACCATTATAAAGAGGAGCGCGCATCCTGTTAGCAGCCAATAAATGACGCTTTTATTATCTTTTTGTTGATTTTTCACAAGTATAGAATTAAATTTTCACTTTTCACTATTCACTTTTAACCTTATTGGTTACACTTTTCACTAAACCCAAGCGCTCGCCTTCTTTTAGCATTAATTTATGAGCCGCGTTATAGTCGTTTGGAATATCGCCTTCTAAAATGGCCTCTTTTATAGTCTCTTTAATAATACCCACTTCACGAGAAGGCTTTAAGTTGAATGTTTCCATGATTTCTTCTCCAGAAATTGGAGGTTGAAAATTTCGCACCTGATCTCGTGCTTCCACTTCAATAATTTTATCGCGTACCTGTTTAAAATTATTATGGTATTTCTTGTACTTTTTAGGATTTTTGGTGGTGATATCGGCTTCGCAAAGCGTCATCAAGTCATCGATGTAATCTCCAGCATCAAACACTAAACGGCGCACAGCAGCATCGGTCACATCTTGGGCTAGGGCTATAGGTCTAGAACTCATAAACACCATTTTTTGTACAAACTTCATTTTATCATTTAATGGCATTTTAAGTCTTTTAAAAATTTGATAAACCATCTTTGATCCTACAAATTCGTGGGCGTGAAAGGTCCAACCAACTTTTTTATCAAATTTTTTAGTTGGTGCTTTACCAATATCATGCAATAAAGCGGCCCAGCGTAACCATAAGTTATCGGTGTATTTAGCGATATTATCTACAACCTCTAAAGTGTGATAGAAATTATCTTTATGGCGTTGACCATCGACCTCATCGATACCCTTTAAGGCCGTTAGCTCTGGTAAAATATACTCTAATAACCCCGTTTGTTCTAAAAGTAAAAATCCAATTGATGGGGTGTCGCTTTCAAGAATTTTATGAAGTTCTACAACAATGCGCTCATTGGTGATAATTTTAATGCGGTGGCAATTTTTTGTTATAGATTTTAAGGAAGCCTCATCAATTTTAAAATTAAGCTGTGAAGAAAACCTTATTGCTCGAAGCATTCTTAAAGGATCGTCACTATATGTGATATCTGGATTTAAAGGCGTTCTAATTATTTGATTTTTTAAATCGGCTATGCCATTAAAGGGATCCAATAAATCGCCCAGTTTATCTTTGTTTAAATCTAAAGCCAAAGCGTTTATTGTGAAATCACGTCTATTTTGATCGTCTTTTAAAGTGCCATGTTCTACAACAGGATTCCTACTGTTTTCGCTATAAGATTCTTTGCGGGCGCCAACAAATTCTATCTCTATATCGTCATAACGTAACATGGCTGTGCCGTAGGTTTTAAATATTTGTACTTTTGGCTTATTCGGTAAGTTTTTAGCAACTTGTTTAGCCAGTTCAATACCGCTACCAATAGCGACAATATCAATATCTTTTGCATCACCACGATTTAAAATATAATCGCGAACAAAACCACCAATTACGTAGCAATCTACTTGTAATTGTTCGGCAGATTTCGAAATTATGTTAAAAACAGGATGATTTAAGGCATTTTTGTAGTTCATGAGCTTTAATTTCGATAATTAAATGCCAACTTTTGAGGTAAAAAATGTTGAGTTAGCAATTAAATATAGAAGTTTTATGGTCTTATTGTTTCTATGGTTCCATCCTTCA
Organism: Oceanihabitans sp. IOP_32; assembly: GCF_009498295.1. NCBI lineage: Bacteria > Pseudomonadati > Bacteroidota > Flavobacteriia > Flavobacteriales > Flavobacteriaceae > Oceanihabitans > Oceanihabitans sp. IOP_32. The sequence goes on from NZ_CP040813.1 coordinate 3,263,780, forward strand.
ATATCTTAATAATTGTTGAAGGCTGGGGATCGATTTTTTCGTTATGCAAATTTACAATATAGTCTACTTGTTTTAAAATGTCTGGGTGTATTTCTTTAAAGGATTTAGGGGTGGGATAACCGCTTATGTTTGCCGATGTAGAAACAATTGGTTTATTAAACGCTTTAATTAACTCGTGTGCAAACCCCGTATTAACAATTCTAATGGCCAAGGTATTGTCTGATGCAATTAAGTTTTCGGCAATTAAACGCGGATTTTCGTAAATAATAGTAGTTGGTTTGGTAGTCGTCTTTAAAAAATCTACAGCATGTTTAGGAACGTCACTTATGTAGGTTTTAAGCATCTCCAAACTAGAAACTAAACAAATTAAAGCTTTACTTTCAATACGTTTTTTAATCTTATATATTTTAGAAACTGCTTTCGCGTTAGTGGCATCGCAGCCAAGACCCCAAACAGTATCTGTGGGATAAAGTATGGTATTTCCATTCTTTAAAGATGTTAAAGTTTGATCGATTTCTTTTTTCATGCTGTAAAAATAATAATTGTAAAGCATTTGAAATAATTTGCTTTGCCTTATTATCGCAAGATTTTATTTGAATATTTTTTTGTTTTTTATTAATAAACCTAGATACCTTAAATTAAGAAGGGGTATGCTAAATTTTTTAAAAACTTTGCGCTAGTTGGCACTGTAAAAAAGAAAAGCCCGGTCTTTCGACCAGGCTTTTTAAATATGTATTTGAAGCTAATTAGTTTCCGCCAGCTTCTAAATTTTTCATTTCTGTTTCAATCAAGGCGTAGAACTGATCGATTTTAGGTAATAAAACAACACGTGTACGTCTGTTTTTTGCTCTGTTTTCAGCAGTATCGTTATCTGCTACAGGAACATAGGAGCTACGACCAGCAGCAACTAGTTGTGTTGGATTTACACCAAGTTTTTGTAATTCACGAATAACCGATGTAGAACGCTTAACACTTAAATCCCAGTTATCTAAAAGCACACCTCTTTGGAAAGATCTACTGTCTGTGTGACCTTCAATCATCGCTTCAAATTCTGGCTTACTGTTAATTACTTTAGCAACTTTCGCTAGTACCTCTTGAGCCTTAGCAGTTACGTTATAGCTAGCATTTTTAAACAACAATTTATCAGAGATAGAAATATAAACAACACCTTTTTCTACATTAATTTCAATGTCTGGATCGTTTATACCAACTTCACGTTTAAGGCTTGTTACTAACGCCAAGGTTACACTATCTTTTTTGGTGATAGCATCTTGTAAACGCGTAATTTTAAGTTCTTTCTCTCTAATGCTCTCAAGTGTTTTTTCAATACTACTTGCACCTTTAGCAGATAAGAATTGTAAGTTGTCGTTACTTTTACGTAAATCTGCAATTTGCTCTTCTAAAGCTGTTGCTCTCGCCGTTACTGCCGCTCTTTCTTCTAAGCAAGCATTTAGCTTAACTGTTGCAGAGTTTAATAAATCTTGAGCTTCTTTTTCTTTAGCTTGTAAATCTGTGAATTGTTTTTTAGAGACACATGAGCTTAATAAAAAGACGGTAAATAAACTAAGTAAAAATACTTTTTTCATAATTAGTGATGGATTAATTTTTTTTAGAATTTGTTGTAATAGCAAACATAGGTAAAAAACCAATGAATGCATAATTGTTAACATAATTTTTGCTATTTAGCTATAAACGTTTGTAGTGACACTGTTTATATACGAAATATGCCATCACTACAGATGTTTTTTGGTAGTGTTTTATATTTTGATTTAAGTTTTTTCGCTGCTTAAGTAATTGTGGTAAATGTTTATAATAACTAAAATGTGCTTTTAATATGGCAAGACTGTGTTTAGCCTTAAACGCTAACAAGAACTTTACACTGGCCATGCCATCGAGTAGTAGCCGAATTATGATTAATAAGAATAGGTTACCCCGAGCGTTCTTTGTAAGCGTAAATAGGCTGTTTCTAAAGTTTAAGAATGTTTTTTTCGGATTAAGGGTGCTCAAAGTTGCGCCACCAACATGATAGACTTTAGATGCTCCAGTATATTTAACGGTATACCCTAAGTTTTTAGCACGCCAACACAGGTCTATTTCTTCCATGTGCGCAAAAAAGGCTTCATCGAACCCCTTTAAGGTTTTAAAAACATGACTTCTTATAAATAAACACGCCCCGGAAGCCCAAAAAATCTCAAGCTCATCATTGTACTGGCCCGTATCTCTTTCGATGGTATTAAAAATACGACCTCGGCAATAAGGGTATCCAAATTTATCAATAAAGCCACCTGCAGCACCAGCGTATTCGAAATACGCCCTGTTGTGAAAATCTAAAATTTTAGGTTGAATAATAGCAGTGTTTTCTTCATTTTTAAAAACATTTACAATTGGTTTAAGCCAGTTTTCTGTAACTTCAACATCACTATTTAGTAAGCAAAAAACATCGGCTTCAATATGTTTTAAAGCATCATTATACCCCTTTGCATATCCGCCGTTTATTTGATTCTGAATTATTTTAACTGAAGGAAATGTTTCTTTTATATAATTCACAGAATCGTCTGTGGAGGCATTATCTGCAACATAAATTTGAGCTTCACTTGAAGAATAGGTTATAACCGATGGTAAAAACTGTTCTAAGAGTTGTCTTCCGTTCCAATTTAATATAACAATGGCTAATTTCAATCTAAATTTTTTGAGTTAATTTTTACTTTGGTCACAATGACCTCTTGTAATTGGGTATTTCTTTTAAAAAATTGTAGCGTTCATTTTTAAAATCCATTTGACAATAATAATGATTTAATCCGTTGGTAACCATTAAATAACTCGCATTTAGAACCAAATTATACTGTGCAATTTGATCGAAAGTATTTTGATTAATGGTAATGGATGGAGCTTTGCACTCTACAATTAAGTGAATACTGCCATTGGAATTAAAAATCACGATATCGTATCGTTTCTTTAACGTATTAACAATCAATTCTTTTTCAACATTTATTAAAGATTTTGGATAGCCTTTAACTTTAATGAGATACTGGATGCAGTGTTGGCGTACCCATTCCTCTGGTTGTAAAACCACAAACTTTTTGCGAATACAATCGAAAATAGATATAATATTTTCGCTACTTTTGAGACGAAACGAAAACTTGGGAAAATTGAGTGCTTGCAATGCCGAGAATTTATTATTTTTCAAAGTTAAGCTACATTCATCAAAAACCAAAAACCAATCTTATATTCTTGGAATTTGGAATTTATAAATTGAATTTTACAACGATTTGGACGAAGTTAAACAATTAGTAACCGATATTAAGAAAAAGAACCTGAAACCTATTTATTTTTTAATGGGTGAAGAGCCTTATTATATTGATAAAATTTCAGATTTTATTGAAAACAATGTTCTTTTGGAAGAAGAAAAGGGGTTTAATCAAACGGTTTTGTATGGACGAGATATCTCTATCGATGATATTATTGGAAATGCTAAGCGCTACCCCATGATGGCAGAATATCAAGTGCTTATTATTAAAGAAGCCCAAGATTTATCTCGTAGTATTGAAAAATTAGTAGAGTATGTAAATAATTATCAGCCTACTACAGTTTTAGTAGTAAATTATAAATACAAAAAAATTGATAAACGCAAGGCTTTATATAAGGCTGTAAAAAAAGTAGGGGTTGTATACGAGAGTAAAAAACTTTACGAAAATCAAGTAGGAGAGTGGGTTCGTCGTGTTTTAGCATCAAAAAAATACACCATTTCTCCAAAAGCCGCACAGATGTTGGTTGAGTTTTTAGGAACTGATTTAAGTAAAATTAGTAACGAATTGGAGAAACTTCAAATTATTCTTCCGGCTGGAACTCAAATTTCGCCAGAGCATATTGAGGAGAACATTGGTATAAGTAAGGATTTTAATAATTTTGAACTTCGTAAGGCTATTGGAGAAAAAGATACTGTAAAGGCGTTTCAAATAATTAAATATTTTAGTGAAAACCCCAAGGATAACCCCATGGTAGTTACCGTGTCTTTATTGTTTAGTTTTTTTTCTCAATTATTGCATTTTCATGGTTTAAAAGATAAATCGCCGCGAAGTGTCGCCTCGGCATTAAAAGTTAATCCTTATTTTGTTAACGATTATGTTACGGCCGCTCGACATTATCCGATGCGAAAAGTAAGTGAGATTGTTTCGACTTTGAGAACATTTGATGTTAAAAGCAAAGGAGTTGGCAGTAATGCCGTTCCGCAAGGCGATTTACTTAAAGAATTATTGGTTAAAATTTTGTCTTAAATTGTACTATAAAAATGATATTAGAATTGCACGATAGTTGGAAACCTTATTTGCAGTCAGAATTTAATAAACCCTATTTTAAAAACTTATCCAACTTTATTACGACCGAATACAAAAACAAAACCTGTTTTCCTCCTAAGAATCAAATTTTTAACGCCTTTAATTATTGCCATTTTGAAGATGTAAAAGTGGTTATAATTGGTCAAGACCCCTATCATGGTTTGGGGCAAGCCCACGGTTTGAGTTTTTCGGTTAACGACACTGTTAAACACCCTCCGTCTTTAGTTAATATTTTTAAAGAGATTGAAACAGATATTGGTAAAGCCTATCCTAAAACTGGTAATTTAAAACACTGGGCGAATCAAGGTGTGTTATTGTTAAATGCCACCTTAACCGTAAGAGCACATCAAGCTGGAAGTCATCAAAAAAAAGGTTGGGAAAATTTTACCGATAATGTCATTAAACTCATTAACGATTACAAGACAGGTGTTGTTTTTTTGTTATGGGGTGGTTTTGCTAAGCAAAAAGGAAAACTTATAGACCAAGAAAAACATCATATCTTAACGTCTGGACACCCCTCACCATTAAGCGCCAATCGAGGACATTGGTTTGGCAATAAACACTTTAGTACAGCAAATAAGTTGCTGGAGCAAGAAGGGTTAGTAGCCATAGATTGGTAATGCACTACAACTTTTTATTGTTGGCATAAACCTTTGTTAAGTTCAGAAAAAAAGCAATAGCCCTACGGAAGAGCTATTGCTTTTATCAAGTTTTCGTGTTCTTGTTGCTATTGCAGCTAAAAATTAGTAACAAAAAATTAAATGCTACTAAAATAAGTACAGCTATGGTAATAATTTTTAACATGACTATTGGGGTTTTGTGCTTATTGTTTAATCACGCTCCAAACATAATAAATAAAATAGCACAAACGCCAATATCTTAAAACTATTTTAATTAATTAGTTTTTTGGGAATCATGTCTTTATGTACCATTATAGAAATGGTTTTTAGTTTAAAATAGGCTTCACTCATATAAATATAACCGTTGTTTGATATGCGGTCTGAGTTGGTTCCCCAAGAATTTTTAACTTTATAATAGGTCGTGCCATTTTGATCCTTTAACATACCTGTAATATGCATAAGATGGTCGTCTGTGGTGTTGTAATTTTCAAATTCCAGTTGCCTTAAGGCTTGGGTAATCTCTTTTTCTGGTAGTACGTTTGTTAAGGCTTCTTCTATTTTTTTATCATCTTCTGGTATTACTGCGATACCGTGCTTGGCAGAGAATGATTTTTCACTCACATCACAATCTAAAGCAATCGTATAACCCGCTTTAATGGCGTTGTTTGTTATATCGACTAAATCTTCAAGTTTAACATTTAAAAATGAACCATTAGAAAAATTGTCTGGTATGTTTAAAATAAAAGACGCATTAAATGGCTGGTGCGTAAATGAAGTTATGGTAATATAATCTTCTGGATGTATTTGAGTCATTTCCAAAAAGGAATGCGGCGTATATTCAACTCCATTATAATTAAAGGTTGTTAAAGTTTTACCTAGGTAAATGTCCAAGATGTTTTCTGTAACTTCTTTCCATTTTGGAGATAGCTGTTTTGCGGGTTTTTCAATATAAACGTCTAATAAGCCTTTTAAAACGGCAATCATCTCGGCGTGATTGTGCTTTGAGTTTTCAACCTCTAAACCAGAATAAACAGACTCGGGAACTAAGCCATAATGGGCCACACTATTAATTACATCGTGTGCCAATCCGCCTTCGCTAAATTGCGCTTTACCTTGTCGCATGATATAATTCCATGCTTTTTTAGGGTAGGTATTGCGCACATTGTACATCTCAGATAAATCAATGGTTTTACCCGTTTTACGCATAATTTCACTCTCTAGAAACGATGAAGTCGCAAAACTCCAACAGGTTCCTGTTTCGCCTTGACTTATAACATTCGTGGTTTCTAAATCGGTTACCACTTCAAATTCATAAGGTTGCGAAAAGCTCACTAAAGAAACTAAAGCTAAAATAAAAGTTGTAATACTATTTTTCATGCTGAAACAAGTGTTTTAATTAAATATGATTTATTTTTGACTAAAATATAAAAAATGGAGCAACCAAAGTGGGAAACCGCAAAAGAATACGAAGACATTACCTATAAGAAATGTAATGGGGTCGCAAGAATTGCGTTTAACAGACCTAATGTTAGAAATGCATTCCGACCAAAAACAACTAGTGAATTATACGACGCTTTTTACGATGCTAATGAAGATGTTAATATTGGTGTCGTTTTGTTATCTGCCGAAGGCCCATCGACCAAAGATGGAGTTTGGAGTTTTTGTTCTGGTGGCGATCAAAAGGCAAGGGGTAAACAAGGTTATGTAGGCGAAGATGGATACCACCGTTTAAATATTTTAGAAGTACAACGCCTTATTCGTTTTATGCCTAAAGCGGTTATCGCCGTGGTTCCAGGTTGGGCAGTTGGTGGCGGCCATAGTTTGCATGTGGTTTGCGATTTAACTTTAGCCAGTAAAGAACACGCTATTTTTAAACAAACCGACGCCGATGTGACGAGTTTCGATGGTGGCTATGGCTCGGCGTATTTAGCAAAAATGGTGGGTCAGAAAAAAGCACGCGAAATTTTCTTTTTGGGTAGAAATTATGCTGCACAGGAGGCTTACGAAATGGGTATGGTAAACGCTGTTATACCTCATAAAGACTTGGAGGATACCGCTTACCAATGGGCACAAGAAATATTAGCAAAATCGCCTACCTCAATCAAAATGCTAAAGTTTGCTATGAATTTAACAGACGATGGCATGGTGGGACAACAAGTATTCGCTGGTGAGGCTACACGTTTAGCTTATATGACCGAAGAGGCCGTTGAGGGTAGAAATGCATTTCTAGAAAAACGTAAACCTAACTTTGTAAAAAAATGGATTCCTTAAATGAAAAATAGTGTTGTTTGGATTTCAACCATGCGTTTAAGGACGTTACCATTATCTGTTTCAGGCATTATTTTGGCGTCTTGTCTAGCGGCACAAAAAGGACTCTTTAATTGGCAAATTTTTGTGCTGGCCATTCTAACCACCTTAAGTTTGCAAATATTGTCGAATCTAGCAAACGATTACGGTGATGGTATTAAAGGTACCGATAACCAGAATAGAATTGGTCCAGAACGCGCCATACAAAGTGGGAAAATATCACCTCCTGCCATGCTTAAAGCCATAAGGATAAATATTTTTGTTTCTATTGTTCTAGCTCTGTCACTCATATTAGTGGCTTTTGGATTTGAGAATATCTGGCTTTCTGTTTTTTTTATAGCTTTAGGTATGGCAAGTGTAATTGCCGCGATGAAATATACCATAGGCGATAATGCATACGGTTATAAAGGCTTAGGAGATGTTTTTGTATTTATTTTTTTTGGTCTAGTTAGTGTCATAGGAGGTTACGTTTTGTACACAAAAACAATAGATTTTGTGGTTTTTTTACCAGCATTTACTGTGGGCTTATTAAGCATGGGGGTTCTAAATTTGAATAATATGCGTGATATTATTTCAGATGAAAAATCAAACAAAAACACTTTGGCCGTAAAACTTGGTCAGAAAAAAGTTAAAATATATCATACTTTACTTATTGTTTCAGCTATAATTTTGTCAGTTTTGTTTGGTGTTATATATTATAAATCGCCCTTAAATTTAATCTTTATAGTAGCTTATTTCCCATTGCTACAGCATGTTAAGGCGGTGCACACCAATAAAAACCCTAAATTACTCGATCCCGAATTAAAAAAATTAGCTCTAACTACGGTGTTTTTAGCCATTTTAATGGGAGTTGGGCATTTGTTTTAGATTTCGTACTTTTCCGTTAAAATAGAATACTCATGAAAATTACATTTTATGGTCACGCCTGTTTAGGTATTCAAATTGACGATATCCATATTTTGGTAGATCCATTTATTTCTGGAAATCCAAAAGCCGAAAAAATTGACATTGAAACCCTTAAAGCAGATTACATTTTAATTACCCATGCACACCAAGATCATATTTTAGATGTTGAGGCTATTGCAAAACGAACAGATGCCGTTATCATTTCTAATTTCGAGATTGTTACCCATTTTGGGAATTTAGGTATTGAAGGTCACCCGATGAATCACGGAGGAACTTGGGATTTTGAATTTGGCAGTGTAAAATACGTAAACGCCATTCATACTTCATCTTTTCCAGATGGATCTTACGGTGGTCAACCTGGAGGTTTTGTAATTGAAGGTGAACGTAAAAATATTTACATTGCGGGAGATACGGCACTGACTTTCGATATGAAATTAATCCCACTTCACACCAAATTAGATTTAGCCATTTTACCCATTGGCGATAACTTTACAATGGGTATTAACGATGCCATTTTAGCAAGCGATTTTGTAGAATGTGATAAAATTCTAGGGTGTCATTTTGATACGTTTGGTTATATTGAAATCGATCATGAAGAGGCCAAACGTAAATTTTTTGAGAGTGGTAAAGACTTGATGCTTTTGGAAATTGGAGAACATTTAGAGTTGTGATTTCTTTAGTTTAACAACCCCGTAATCCCACATTAATATTTTATTTTTCAGGTCTACATGACGGCAACTTACCACAAATATATTTTAAACTTTAAGCACCCTAGTGGTACATCTCGTGGTGTATTAAAAACCAAAGAAACATGGTTTATTGTTTTGCAAAACCATGGTAAAAAGGGTCTTGGAGAATGTGGTGTTTTTCGAGGTTTAAGTATTGACGACCTACCCGAGTACGAGGAGAAATTAAAATGGACTTGTAAAAATATTCATTTGGGATTAGTTGATTTATTAAATGAATTAGTTCAATTTCCAAGTATTCAAACTGGTTTAGAAATGGCTTTTAAATCTTTAGAAAGCGAAAATATGTTCGAATTATTCCCTTCAGAATTTACCAAAAGTAAGGGCTCAATTCCTATAAACGGCCTAATTTGGATGGGTTCGGAGGCCTTTATGAAACAACAAATTAAAGATAAAATTTCAGAAGGATTTCATTGTATAAAAATGAAAATTGGGGCGATTGATTTTCAAACGGAAATAAATCTAATCAAATCCATTCGAAAGGAGTTTTCATCTCAAGATATAGAATTACGCGTGGATGCCAATGGTGCCTTTTCAAAAGAGGAAGCCTTAGAGAAGTTAAAAATATTGTCTGATTTCGATTTACATTCCATAGAACAGCCCATAAAACAAGGCCAAATTGAAGCTATGTCGCGATTATGCGAAGTTACACCATTGCCTATTGCTTTAGATGAAGAATTAATTGGCGTTTTTTCTAAAACTCAAAAACAAGAACTACTGCAAACCATAAAGCCGCAATACATTATTTTAAAACCTAGTTTAGTGGGAGGTTTTAAAGGAAGTGATGCCTGGATAACCTTAGCAGAAAACAATACCATAGGGTGGTGGATTACTAGTGCACTGGAGAGTAATGTGGGACTTAATGCTCTTGCCCAATACACCTATACCAAACAAAGTAAATTACCACAGGGACTCGGTACAGGTGGACTGTTTACTAATAATTTCGAAAGCCCTTTGCAAGTAAAAAATGGTACCTTAGAATACAACATAAGCATACCGTGGAATTTAAAAAACTTGAAAGCCTTTTAATTTACAAAACCTAGTATTCCAATCAATAAAACCGTGAATTTTTAAAATTTAGAGACTCAGAGGGTTGTTAATCCTTAAAGGGTCTTCGTGCTTCAAGAAATAAATAGCGCAAATCAAAAAGATTATTTATATTATTGCTAATTGTTGTAAATAAAATTAAAACTTTAACAGAGATCGAAACCTAATTTAAAACTTAATTTAAGAATGTATATCACGCAAACATTTAATATATTACACGACTGGTGGCGCTATTTAGCAGGGACTATTTTTATATTTTTTGCCTGGCAGTTTGTTGGGATGATACCTTTGGGTGTTGTCATAATAATTAAATCTTTTGGTACTAACCAAATGCCAACAGATATACCGCAAATGGCTGCTCTTATGGGTAATAATTTATTTTTGTTTTTACTACTATTGTCTTTTGCTGTGGGCTTAATAGGTTTGCTTTTAACCACCAAAAAATTGCATAATCAATCGTTTACACACTTAACCACATCTCGAAAACAAATAGATTGGAAACGCTTTTGGTTTGTTTTCTTTCTTTGGGGTGGTATTACCAGTAGTCTTGTGTTGATCGATTATTTTTTCTTTAATCCAGAAGACTATGTCTTTAATTTTAAATTACAGTCCTTTTTAATCTTATGTGTTATTGCTATTTTATTCGTTCCACTTCAAACCAGTTTTGAAGAATATTTGTTTCGTGGGTATTTGATGCAGGGTTTTGGGGTGATTTTTAAAAACAGATTAGCAGCATTAGTAATTACATCTATAGGTTTTGGCATGATGCATATTGCAAATCCAGAAGTTCAAAAATTGGGTTATGTTATTATGGTGTATTATATTGGCACGGGTTTGTTTTTGGGGATTATAACACTAATGGACGAAGGTTTAGAATTGGCTTTAGGTTTTCATGCCGCCAATAATTTGTTTGCTGCCTTATTGGTTACTGCCGATTGGACAGCATTTCAAACAGATTCCATTTTAAAAGATATTGGTGATCCGCAGGAAATGGCCTTATCGGAGATTTTTGTTCCTGTTTTTGTTATTTTTCCGATACTGCTTTTTGTTTTGTCAAGAAAATACCATTGGACCAATTGGAAGGACAAGTTAATGGGGGCTGTTGTTGCACCAGTAAACAACGATATTAATAAAGATTGAAGAGATAATTTGTAAATGATAAATAGTTATAATAAAACACACTCGGAGTTTAGGCTTAATGGGACGCATTATGCTCAAGAGGACCTGGCAGAACTGGCCTATACCTTTATTAAAGAAGGTCGTAAATTCGAGCAAGATATTGGTGAATTTCTTTTAGATTGGATAGATGATACTGATTTTATTATTGTGCACACTTCGGGATCAACAGGACAACCAAAAGCTATAAAGATTAAAAAACAAGCCATGGTTAATTCTGCCATAGCAACTGGAAATTTTTTCAATTTAAAGCCAGGGAGCACGGCCTTACATGGTCTGCCAACACAATTTATTGCGGGTAAAATGATGATGGTTAGAGCGCTAGTTTTAGGGTTAAAACTAGATTGTATTGCGCCAAAATCTGTTCTCCATTTTAATCATAAAAAAAACTATGCTTTTTGTGCTATGGTACCACTACAGCTTGAAAATAGTTTAAATCACATTAATAATATACAACACTTAATTATTGGTGGTGCGCCAGTCTCAGAGCGCTTAAAATCTGACGTTCAAAACTTAAAGACGAACATTTACGAAACTTATGGAATGACCGAAACAGTAACTCATATCGCGGTTAAAAAATTAAACAGTACTCCCTTTTCAGGCCAGAAAAGAGGAGAGCCTTATTTTAAAACACTGCCTAATATTTCGATTTCACAGGACGAGCGCGATTGTTTGGTTATTGATGCCGTGCAACTATCGGAGACTAAAATAATAACCAACGATGTGGTGAAACTACACGCTAAAGATGCATTTGAGTGGTTGGGACGTTACGATAATATTATAAATTCTGGAGGTGTAAAATTAGCACCAGAACAAATAGAGGCTAAAATCCAAGGCAAAATTCAAGGACGTTTTTTTATCGCTTCAGAAACACACAGCACTTTGGGAGAACAGCTTATTTTAGTGCTTGAAAACAAATCAAATGACATAGATTCGGCGGTGTTTTCAGAATTGGAAAAATTTGAAAAACCTAAAAAAATTTATAATGTCATTACCTTTATTGAAACGAAATCAGGCAAAATTAATCGCAAAGAAACGCTAAAAACTATAAATCCTTAAAACAATTGTAACATTACCATTAATTATTCTACTAATAAATAAAACCTTAAAATATGAACTTTATTAAACGTGTACTTTCCACCGTTACTGGAATTTTTGTTTTCCTATTTATTTGTTTCGGACTCATTGTTGTAATCGGCCTAATAGCTGGTTCTTCCACCGATCAAAAAGTTATGGTTAGAGATAACTCTATACTCGACCTAAAATTAGACTTTCCCATAAAAGATTATGCAGGAAATACAGTTTTTAAGCAATATAGCTTTATGAACGAAAATAGAAAAGACGGGCTATTTAATATTATCGATGCTATAAAATATGCGGCTACCGACGAGAAGATAAAAGGTATTTCTATAGACAATAACTTAATTCAAGCTGGGTTTTCTCAAACCAAAGCGATTAGAGATGCTCTTTTAGAGTTTAAAAAATCTGATAAATTTATAGTCGCTTATGCCGATGTGTATTCTCAAAAAGACTACTATCTAAGCTCTGTTGCCGACACTATTTATATGAATCCTGCTGGTATGATGGAGTTTAATGGTTTGTCTACCGAGTTGTTGTACTACAAAGATTTCCAAGATCAAACAGGTCTTAAAATGGAAGTGATTCGTTTGGGTAAATATAAAAGTGCTGTAGAACCTTTTCTAGAAAATGAAATGAGTGAGAACAACCGCGAACAAATTGAAGGCTATTTAAACGGCATTTGGAGCGTAGTAAAAAACGACATTGCAGAAAGTAGAAATTTAACCACCGATAGGTTAGACGCTATTGCCGACGATATGCTTTCTAGAACGCCAAGCTTGGCAAAATCTACGAAAATGATCGATAAGATTGCTTATTATGATGAATATGAAAAAGCCATAAAACAGGCTATAAATGTTGAGGATTCAAAAAAAATAAACACCATATCGATTAAAGATTACGCGCTGCATACAGCCAATAAACTAAAAACAAATACCAGTACAAATAGAATTGCTGTTATTTATGCTGAAGGCGAAATTATTTACGGTGAAGGTGACGCTCAATATGTAGGGCAAGGTGCCGTAAATCGCTCGCTAAAAGAGGCTAGAGAAGACGATCGGGTAAAAGCAGTTGTTATTCGTGTTAACTCTCCTGGTGGAAGCGCATTGGCAAGCGAATTAATTTGGCGTGAAATAGAACTTACCAAGACAGTTAAACCTGTAATTGTGTCTATGGGAGACCTTGCAGCTTCTGGAGGATATTATATTGCTTGTAATGCCGATAAAATTATAGCAGAACCAACCACTATTACAGGTAGTATTGGCGTTTTTGGCATGTTGCCCAATGTAAAAGGGCTAGCTGATAAATGGGGGATTAATGCCGAGCAAGTATCAACCAATAAGAATTCGATTATTTACAGTGTTTTTGAACCAATGAGTGATGCTCAAGAAATGTTCATCAAAGGAAGTATTAACGATATTTACGAGCTTTTCACACACCGCGTTGCAGAAGGTCGAGGAATGACTCAAGACAATGTTAAGGCCATTGCAGAGGGTCGTGTTTGGACAGGTGTCGATGCTTTAAATAATGGGTTAGTAGATGCCCTTGGCGGAATGGATCTCGCCTTAAAATATGCTGCCGAAGCGGCAGATATAGAAGATTATAAAATAAAAGAATTACCTGTTTTCGAGAAAGACCTTGAGAAAATATTACAAAGTTTTGGTTTGACTAAAGCTAGAGAAGACATACTAAAAGAAGAGTTAGGCGAGACTAATTATAAGATCATGCAAAAAATAAAATCGATGTCGAAAAAAGAAGGGATACAACTGCTATTTCCGTTTAGCACAGAGATTAAATAAGAAGTATTAGCAATAAGCTAAGTTGCTTTTATATATTTTAGTAAAAAACGGCCTCTGAGCCGTTTTTTACTTTTTTAAGGTATTATATTTTTATTAATACTGTCAAATTAACGTGTTAAATGCCTTGATAACGCCTTAAACTTAGCGAGCTGTTATCGATGGCGTAGTTTGCATATCATATTATAAAACCCAAAATTAACCCCATAAAAAAAGCCGTTTTCTGTAAAAAAAACGGCTTAAAATAATATTTAATAAAACTAATTATTAAGCTTTCTTATTAGCTGTAACGTTAATTTTAATTTCAATATCGTCGTTAATAAATTTATCACCTAAATTATCAAAAAACGATTTAGAACCGTATTTTACATTCCACTTAGAACGGTCTATAGTAAATGTTTCACTGGTTAAGGTTACGGTATCGTCTGTGTTTGTAATGGTTACAGGGAACGTAACATTGTTTTTAGTTTCTTTTAGAGTTAAATTTCCAGACAACATCATTTTACCTTCAGTTTCAGTTACTCCAGTAATTTCAAAAGCGGCAGTAGGGTGATTCTCAACATCAAAGAAATCGGCATTTTTTAAATGTCCAACAAGTTTGGCATTCCCTTCATCTTCTTCTGGGATATCTAAAACCTTAATAGAATTCATTTTAATTAAAAATGTACCACTATTTAACTTTCCATCTTTTAAATTAAGCACACCGTTTTCTATCAGTATAGTACCGTTGTGCGATCCTGTTGGTTTAAAACCTTTCCACTCAATAGTAGATGCAGCAACATCAGCTATGTATTTTTGCGATTCAGCTTCTGTTACAGCAACAGCTTCAGCCTCGCTAGTATTAGCTTCTTTTGCCTTGTCTTTACAGCTATTTAAACTAACCATTAATGCAGTAACTGTAAATAATGTAATCATACTTTTTTTCATATTTTTTTGTTTTAATGTTAAGATGCGAAAATAAGTAATTGATTAGTTTCTTTATGTGAAAATAATATTAAATTTTTACCGTGACATTTTGGCATTTTCACAATAATGGCAGTACTTTTGCAAACCATTGTCATTAAGCATTTAAATTTATTATAATCATGTCTAAGAAAGATAAAGAAAATATAAATAAGGAACAGGACGAGAATTTACAAACGGAAACCGAAACGGTTGAGATTGAAGAGCAAACGGTTGAAGAAAAACTCCAAGACGAATTAAAACAGGAAAAAGATAAGTTTTTACGTCTATTTGCAGAGTTTGAGAATTATAAGCGACGCACGGCGAAAGAGCGTATCGATTTATTCTCTACCGCGAGCGAAGAAGTGATGTTAAGTTTACTTCCTATTATAGATGATTTTGAGCGCGCTTTATCGCATATAGAAGAACACAAAGAAGCCGAAAGCTTAAAAGAAGGCGTTCTTTTAATTTATCAAAAATTCATTAAAACACTAGAGCAAAAAGGTTTAAAATTAATCGAGATTGCCAAAGGTGATGAGTTTAATGCCGATGTCCATGAAGCTATCACTCAAATAGCTGCACCATCAGACGACCTTAAAGGAAAAATTATCGACGTGGTAGAGAAGGGTTATAAATTAGGTGAAAAAATAATACGTTTTCCTAAAGTAGTAATCGGACAATAAATACTATTAATTTAAAAACGTCTTTTATCTTCAAGAAAAAAGATTTTATAATACAATATGGCTAAAAGAGACTATTACGAAATATTAAAAATTAGCAGAAGTGCTAGTGCAGCCGAAATTAAAAAGGCATACCGTAAAAAAGCTATTAAATATCATCCAGATAAAAATCCGAATGATAAAGAAGCCGAAGCAAAATTTAAAGAAGCAGCCGAGGCATATGAGATTTTAAGTAATCCTGACAAAAAAGCCAGATACGACCAATTTGGTCATCAAGCCTTCGAGAATGGCGGCGGCGGTGGCTTTGGAGGTGGCATGAATATGGACGACATATTTAGTCAATTTGGAGACATTTTTGGCGGTGGCTTTGGTGGTGGCTTTGGCGGCTTTGGCGGTGGCGGTCAACGACGAGTAAAAGGTAGTAATCTGCGTATTCGCGTTAAACTTACGCTCGAAGAAATCGCTAACGGTGTTGAGAAGAAAATAAAGGTAAAACGTAAGGTTCAGGCTTCTGGTACTACCTACAAAACTTGTTCTACATGTCATGGAAATGGTCAAGTTACACGTATTACAAATACCATATTAGGGCGTATGCAAACGGCGGCCCAATGTAATGTTTGTAGTGGTACAGGACAAATTATAGATAAGAAACCTGCAGATGCCGATGCCCAAGGCTTGAAAATTACCGAAGAAACGGTATCTATCAAAATTCCTGCTGGTGTTGTAGATGGCATGCAACTTAAAGTGTCTGGAAAAGGTAATGATGCCCCAGGAAATGGCGTTTCTGGAGATTTGTTGGTTGCCATAGAAGAAGAAGATCACGATACCTTGCAGCGTGAAGGCGATAATTTACACTACGATTTGTATGTAAGTTACCCAGATGCGGTTTTAGGCACATCAAAAGAAATAGATACGGTTACTGGTAAAGTACGCATTAAAGTAGAGGCTGGTGTGCAGTCGGGTAAAATTTTACGCTTACGCGGAAAAGGAATCCCTAGCATTAATGGTTACGGTAAAGGAGATTTACTAGTACATGTAAATGTTTGGACACCAAAAACACTTAGTAAGCAACAACGAGAATTTTTTGAAAGCATGAGAGAAGACGAGCATTTTTCTCCAAAACCAGAAAGTTCTGATAAATCATTTTTTGAAAAAGTAAAAGATATGTTTTCTTAATTATTAAAAAAATAAAGGGCTCTAATAGTTTTGTTTACAAAAAAAAACTATATTTGAGCTATCACTAATTTTTTTAGTGGTATTTTCTTTTTCATAGCAATTTTTTTTCCCATCCTTATTTTTTTTAAGGGTGGGTTTTGTTTTTAATAAACTATCTAATTAGGCACATTCAGAATTTAACCCATGATGAATGTTATCGATAAAAAAAATCCAAGATTTAATTCATTTTTAAGTCTTGGGTTTTCTTTTTTAAGTTTTTGGGTCAAAAATTATATTTTTATTACCGACAAGGCATACTTATCCCATGATGTTTTAACTCTTAAATTTATGCGGCCATCTGGTTTAGATTATTTTGTATTCTCCTACCTATTTCCAGAGCATTGGCGGTATGTATACCAAAGAAGATCCATAGTTTTTCAGTAGCTTTCGTCTTGGCTTTTATTTTTTTGAGATGATAGTGCTCTTTTTCATTTCCAAAACTACCTTCTAGCCTAGTAGCTCGCTCTTTAGCAATTAATGCTTTGAGTTTTTTTTCTTGCTGATAGTTTTTAGGAAGCTTGCCTTTACGCTTGAAGTCCGTCTTGATATTGTTCTTGGTAACAAATTTGCGGTTCATATTGGTGGCATAAATAGCATCGGCTCCTACTATTTTTGTTTTTATTTTTGTAAGCGATTGTGCTTTGTAAATGGTTTTCTTTAATCTTGTACCTTCATTAAAAGCATTGAAATTTAAATGCTCTATAAAGCTGATACCGTCTATTTGCAGCTTGTTTACTTTGGCTCCGAACTCAACAGATTTTACTTCTTTTCCTCTCACTATTGGTCTAAGGTAACTTTTCGCAATACTTACTATTCTGTTTTTTGGTGATACGCCTGTTTCAAAGTATTGCTGTTGCTGCGCATATACTTTTTTGATAGTAGCGACTCTTCTAAAATAAGCTACACGACATTCAAGTTTATAAGAAGTGCGAAGCTCTTTTTCAAAGCCTATAAGCTTATTTAATAGGTGTAATAACGCCCTGGTAAGTGGCTTTCTTTTCTTGTTGGTTTTTCTGCGCATTTTACTAAATCCAAAATAGCGCTTTTTCCATTTTATATACTTGGTGCGCATCATTTTTAAACCTAAAACCTTACAGATTTTTTTTAGCTGCCTATACAACCAATCTACAGCTTCCCATAGGAGCTTTTGAGGCGTGGGATAACGGAGCTCGCTCTCATAGCAGGTGGCATCAACTGTGATTTGATTTTTATTTTCTATATGGGGTCGCCAATGTTTATAAAGTGACTTTTCTAATGCGTCAATCTTGAGTTTTTCTGCCAGTTCACAGCGTATTTGACTAACTATTTTAAAATTCGTAATCCTAGAAAACCCTAAATGAATATCACAAAAAAATTGGTAATCAATATTACTATTGAGCTGTTCTATCAGCTTCCTATCAGAACTGCATGTGTAATGCTTTAAAAACATCAGTGCGATTCTTCCCTTGGGGCTAAAGATCATTTTTGAACCAAATGCTTTTTCTTTAATCTGAAAAGCTTCGACTAAAGATTTCCAGGGAATAGCTAAGTAAATCTTCCCTAGGTCACTCTTTAAAAAACGGGTATAAAACGCATCAAAATTTTCAGTAGCAGATAAAAATGAAAATTCGTGCTGTAATTCACTAATTCTTTGTATTTTCATGATTGTAGATAAAAGAAAACCCCGTTTTTGGCTCTTAATGGCCTTTTTCGGGGTTTTTATTTACTTCAATTTACGAAAAAAATATCGGTTTTACTAAGGTTTTAACGTTTTATGAATGCGCCTAATTAAAGAATTGACAACGCAGTAATCTTAGCGCTACCAGTAACTTATCATATTTTTTTTTACTTGAAGATAAAAACCATATTGAATTTCATTAATGTCCCATTAAAAATATTTTGATGCTATCAATCTTTTTAAAATAAAGAACTTTGCATATTTTTTTAAATGCTACCTGGCTCATTTAAAACAATTATTAAAATTTAACGAAGATAATTTCTTAATTAAAGAACCTCTGTTAATCAGCTAGTTAGAATCACAAATCTTTGTTCTTAATCCTCTTAGCGAAGCGGTCTTGGAATGTCTAGTTTTGTTGGTACGTTTTTAAGTGAATAAATTAACTTAGCAAAATGGGTAGAATAGTTTATGATCAAAGTTTTAAAAAAACCTTAGTAGAATTGTTAAATTCAGGTAAATCTGTAAAGGATCTCACGAAAGAGTTTGGGGTTAGTCAAGCTTCCATCCATAGATGGGACAAAGAGTTTAATACAACAACTTCACAAGATAACAGCCAATCAGAAATGCTTAAAATTAAGGCCTTAGAAAAGGAATTAAAGGATGTAAAGTTAGAGCGTGATATATTAAAAAAGGCGGTAAGCATCTTTTCCAAGAGCGACAAGTAATATACCGGTTTATTAAACTTAATACTGGTCTATTTCCTGTTGAAAAGATGTGTAAGTGCATGAGAGTTAGTAAAAATAGCTATTACACTTGGCTACGTGTTGGACAATATAAAGGTCAGAAAAGTTCTGTTTCTCATTTAAAATCAAGGGTTATAGCTATTTTTAACGATAGCAAACAAATTTATGGCAGTTTACGTATCCAAAAATCATTGGAACGTGAGGGCATTGTTTACTCAAGGTCCTATATCGCTTTAATTATGAAATCACTGGGTTTAAGGAGCGTACTAAGCAAAAAGTTTAGAGTTTGTACAACCGACTCTAATCATACTTTTGCTCTAGCAGACAATATGCTAAACAGAAACTTTAAAAGCACAAAGTTAGGCGAAAAATGGGTTTCAGACATTACCTACATAAAAGTTGGTGGTCAATGGAATTACCTTACAACTATTTTAGATTTAGCAGATAGAAAAATAGTATCCTGGGTATTGACTGAAAATATGGATACTGAAAACACCGTTTACAAAGCTTGGTTACAAGCTAGAAAGAATAGGGATATAACTAACAATCATATTTTTCATTCCGATAGAGGCGTACAATATGCGTCGAATAAAATGACCAGCGTTTTAAACTCTAGTAAGAAAATAACGCAAAGTATGAGCAGGAAAGGGAACTGCTGGGATAACGCTGTTGCAGAGAGCCTATTTAAAACAATAAAATACGAATGTACAAATAGATATGTTTTCAATTACTATTTAGACGCTTACAAAGTTATTGAACAGTACATTAAATGGTATAATTGTAAAAGACTTCATTCCGCTTTAGACTATAAATCTCCAATGGAAATGGAAGCAGAATTAATAATGAAAAACAATAAAAATGTAGCTTAAAAAATAGTACCAAATTTATTAGGTAGTCCAGTCTTATATCTTTTATCGAACATTAATGATTGAGTTTTAATTTCTTTTTTTAGTAAATACGCCATCTTAGCTCTAACATTTAATATATTTACCGTACATATATTAAATATTAAATATTTTTAAATGGATAATCTACTAGTGGCTCATGGAGTCTCTAAAAGTTTTGGTAAATTCAAAGCCTTAAACAATGTTTCTATAGAGGTGCCAAAAGGTAGTATTTTCGGACTATTAGGACCTAACGGCGCCGGAAAAACAACCCTAATACGTATCATAAATCAAATCACCATGCCAGATACGGGTAGCGTACACTTAGATGGTGAATCTTTAAAACAACATCATGTTAAAGATATTGGTTATTTACCAGAAGAGCGAGGGTTATACAAATCTATGAAGGTAGGGGAACAAGCGCTTTATTTGGCTCAATTAAAAGGATTGAGTAAAGCTGAAGCTAGAATACGATTAAAATACTGGTTTGAGCGTTTAGAAATTGGCGATTGGTGGAATAAAAAAATTCAAGAATTATCTAAAGGTATGGCGCAAAAAATACAGTTCGTGGTTACCGTATTACACGAGCCTAAATTGTTAATTTTCGACGAGCCTTTTTCGGGTTTCGATCCCATAAATGCCAATTTAATTAAAGATGAAATTTTACGTTTAAGAGACAACGGTGCCACCATAATTTTCTCAACCCACCGCATGGAATCTGTAGAGGAGTTATGTGATGACATTGCCTTACTACACAAGTCTAATAAAATATTAGAGGGTAAATTAATAGACATAAAACGCCAATATAAAACTAATACGTTCGAGATTGGTATTAAAACAGAAGATAATAAAATCTTACAACAAGAATTATCAGAAAAATACAAGGTCTCTAAAGCTAATTTTAAAACTTTAGATAACGAGTTAAAACTAAATATACAGCTTAATCCGGGCGATAAATCAAACGATTTTTTAAATTATTTAATATCTAAGGGCGAAGTGTCTCATTTTTTAGAATTAATACCAAGTGTTAACGATATCTTTATTCAAACCGTAAAGAATAATTAATTTTTATGAATCATTTACCTCTAATA